>JBIKOC010000083.1:0-6568 GCA_044358335.1 Flavobacteriales bacterium
ACATATTGAAAAGCCCTGGAGGTAAAAAATAGCAGGGCATGAAACATCCAACTATCACTTCCAGTTGAGTGATTATCCTGAATTTCTAAGCTTACACTTTTGAAGGTACGGATGATTTGATAAGTGATGATTTCTTGACCGTATTGCTGAATTAGCCAAGTTTGGTGCGGACGCATTTTCCATACTAATTCGAATGTGCCTTTCCCACAGAAAATATTCCGGCTCGATTTCCAGAAGCTGCCACCTTTCACTTCTAAAAGTAGTTGCCCAACATCATCCCGCAATTGCATGTTCATGCCTGCAAAGCCCTTGCGACGAAGCGTGTAGATTTTTCCAGCATGGGTAATTTGTGCCTGTGTGAACCAAACGTTGAGTTGCAACTCAATTTGCTCCTTGTGATTAATGTACAGGCGATATGTGCGTTTACCTGTCATTTCCCATCTTTCAGGGACAGTCGACTCAGATATAGGATTGGTCAAGAGCATATTCGGTTCCAAGGCGGGTGATGGTTTGACGGAGTAAATCGTTGTATGTGTTGGTATAATCCGATTGTATGTCTTCGTGTAATTTGGAGATGTTGGTTACAGCTTTCTTCAAACATCGAAACATGATTTTTGACAAAGCGGCAGTCCGAAATTCACGTCGGTAGTTGGTGTGATAGGACTCAACCAGAGCGAGCAAAAGTTCGCATTCACCTTGACGAGAACCCGTAAAACGGAGGTATTTAGAAATGAGTCGGAGTGATTTTCGGATGCTCTTGGTGAAGGAATAGGCATTCACAAAGGGCATTTCGAAAGGGAGAAGAATTTCTAATTTAAATTCTTGTGCATAAAGCAATGGATCGTTGGCCGACCAGAGCAGATAATCGAGCAGTTCTTTGTTTTCGGTTTTATGCTTGGCGATACGCAAACAAAGTCGCACCAATTCGGGCTGGGGTAAACTCTCCAGTTCACGCTTCAGTTCCGGTAGCTTCGCTTTCATCGCTTGTAGTACTTGATTTTCGTAATCGTTTGGCTTTGATTAATGCTTCTCGAATGATCCATTCCAATTGCCCATTGGAACTGCGAAATTCATCGGCAGCCCATTTCTCCACATCGCGGAGCATGTCTTCGTCGAGACGCAGAACAAATGGTTTTTTCTTAGCCATGAGCAGGTTTCGGGATACGTAGATCGTATAATAACGCTTCTGCAGATTCGCGCTGTTTGGTTCCGATAAGAACTTTATGCCCGTTTTTCAAAAATAACTGAATACCAATACTTCCATCCACATTATACGCTCTGTTTTTCGATGTCCAACCTTTCAAACCCCAGCCTCCATATTCCATTAAAGGATTGTATTTACGTACTTCTGCCGCTTGAACATCAGACCAGTTTATCTTTCTATGCTTTAACTGAAATGGAAACCAACGAAACCGTATACGGTTCATATCCATATCTGTATCGAGGTGAGCAATTAGGAGCATTGTGAGAAAAAAACCTTCAAATAAGGTCACGAAAAGAACCGAGTAGAAAATATCTTGAGCTGGCTCTCCTGCTGAAGTGGATAGAATAATCACAATCGGAATGACCATCGCTAACACAGCAACCCAAGTGATTGGATTGCTACGTAAATATTGGCGTTCTTGAAAGTGGGACATGGGAAAGAATGTAAAACGATGTACGATATACGATATACGATATACGAATATGTGTAATGAACGATTGATGGATTTTGCTATCGTTAATCGAATAGCTTGCCGGCTTTTAGCAGGCGAAGCGGTCGTAAATCGTTAATCGATTTTAATGATTCAACGTTCCGGTATTTACGACGGGAGAAACTGCACGATCGGAGCAAAGTACAACGAGTAGATTGCTTACCATGGCGGCTTTGCGTTCGTCATCGAGTTCTATAATTTGACGTTTTGAAAGCTGCTCTAAAGCCAATTCAACCATACCTACAGCACCTTCCACGATTCGGGTACGAGCGGCAACAATTGCAGTAGCTTGTTGACGTTGCAACATGGCTCCGGCAATCTCTTGCGAATAGGCCAGATTACTAATACGTGCTTCGATAACAGAAATTCCAGCCATGTGAAGTCGCTCAGAAAGTTCGCGTTCCAATTGATGATTGATTTCATCTCCACCCGAACGTAAGGACATTTCCTTGTGTTCATCATCGAAGCTGTCGTAAGGATATATTCCAGCCAGTTTTCGAATAGCCGACTCACTTTGGATTTTTACGAAAAGCTCATAATTATCGACTTCGAAAGCAGCCTTAAAGGTGTTTTCAACCCTCCAAACAAGTACAATCCCAATCATGATTGGATTACCTAGCTTATCGTTGACCTTAATAGGTTGACTCTCATTATTACGTGCACGAAGTGAAATTTTACGTTTCACTAAAAATGGATTCATCCAAAAGAAACCGTTTTCTTTAAGTGTACCAGCATATGAACCAAAAAGTACTGCCACTACCGATTCGTTCGGGTTAACGACTGTAAGTCCAATTAGCGTTAAGATTGCCGCTAAAAAAGCGAAAGGAGCGATGATGTATAGTTCAACAACTAAGCTCCATGCTCCTAAAGCAATAAGTGCAAGTGCAATGACTAAGGCGATAGCGCCTGATTTTGGTATAATAGATTTTTCGCTCATTGATATTAATTTGATATCACAAAGGTATCATAATAAATTATTAAAAAACAAAATGTTTTTTAATAATTTATTATGATACATCCCAGAAGCCCCAGCAACCCCGGTAAACCAGCAACCTCGAATACTCTGAATACCCCGGTAACCCCGGATTTAAATCCGGGGATGCTGGAAGCTAGATAAAAGCTATAAGTTAACCTCTAAGACTCAGTAACCCTCTATAATCCTGGGTTACAGGGATGAGAAATGCGAGTTACAGGTATTTGAGCTAGTTCGTTTAACGAAATGCAATGCATGAGCGATTGCAATGGAAAACCCGCAACTTATGCCATAGCCTTGGCGAAGGCATACGTGAGGATTTGGAATAAAAAGCGCGGCCACATTGTGGCATGCCCAAACAATAAAATAAAAATTCTGTTGTAGTTTTGACCAATAGCCCAAAACAATGTTTCTAAAGAAGATTTTTTATTACTTAGATATCCGGACTTTATTTCGGAAAAACGAAAAGAAGCCCAACGCTAATGTTCGATTCATGAATGGAATGAACCGAATTAGCATTTTCATGTTTTTGTTTGCGCTAATAGTGATGTTGATTCGCTATTTAAATCGCTGACCTAGAATTTAATTACCCTTTTGCTTTGAACAGGCTGGTGACTAAACTGAACCTGGATGATATAGGTTCCTGCCGACAGATGTGCAAGTGGTAAGGACAAGGTAGATTTCCCTTGAAGCGAGATTTTCTGCAGATAAAGAATTCTTCCGCTTAAATCATACACACGAACTTGTTCAACTTGGGTTGCATTTTCGAAACGCAGGCTTAAATCGTTGTTGAATGGATTGGGATTAATCTGAAAGGAAACACCCGTAATGTCTTCCAATCCTTCTGGGCGTTCAACAGTGAAAACGGTATCGAGTGAGCATCCAGCCTGATCGGTAATTGTTACTTCATATACGCCTGGTGCTAAAGAGCTAACAGTCAGATCATTTAACCCAACTATATCTTCCCAAGATGTAAAATAAGGAGCTAGACCACCTGTTACAGTTATATTGATTGAACCATTGTTAGCCGATAAGGAAGCATCGGTCACTACTGCATTAATTGATAATTGAGGCACCACCGTTATTGATTGAGTACGATCATCGCTACCAAGATTAGTTGTGCTAACCATAGTAGCAGTGTATGTTCCTGGAGTTGAAAATGTAACATCTACAGTTCCTTCAGAAGATGAGGCTGGAAAACCACCCTCGAAAGTCCAAACAACAGATTCGGAAAGGGGTTGTGTGATATCGGTAAAAGTAACAGGAGAACCAGCACATACTATGGTTTGGCTAGTAGTAAAATTGGCAAAATCTTCAGTTGAACAAAAAGGAGGAATATCGAAAGCAGAACTATTATCGAAAGCACTTTCCGAACTTCCTTGATCGGCGGTATAACCTAATCCACGACGTGCAAAGGTGCTCCAAATAAGACATTTATTTGCTCCAGCGTTTGCTAGTTCATCTGCTAACAAAATAGCATCACGACCATCAATAAATCCAGGTGAGCAAGGCTGTAATGCCATTCCGTCCATAACCAACTGAATGGTTTTGTTGTTTCCGCCAGTTCCATTTAATAAATCAGAATCGAAGCCATATACATCTACCATATTCCAATATAAATCCCACAGCATGCTACACCAAACCGATCCTAATCCGTGAGGAATTGAAAGCTCTTGAATATCATCGTAAACGACCGGATTGATAGTCATATCGCGTGAATAAGGATAAGGCCGAATTCCCGTTCCGCTAATAGCATTACCCTGAACATAATTTCCAATTCCGCGAGCTTGTTCACCTGAATTAGCTGATGTGGTTGTCATAATTAATGCTAAAAAATCACTCCATCCCTCACCCATCTGTTCTTCGTTAAACAAGCAATCGGCAAGTGAAGGTCCGCCAGTAAGTCGATTCGAAACACCATGACCATATTCGTGAGCAATCACACCATTATCGAAACTCGAATCAAAGAAATTCCCTAATGAGTTGATATTAATAGTAGCACTTACATTTGATGCTAATTGCGCTCGGATTAGATTTCCATCGGCCTGAGAAACCATTATGGAAGGAATAAAAATAAAGTCATCAATTCCTCCCATACTAAAGGGTTGGCCGGCTTGATTATTCACCATGATAACAGCTATAGCACCTGCATCTTGGGCATTTAGCACTTTAGTAATGAAATTACAAACACCACGATCTATGAGAGCAATTTTCCCATTCATCATGTCCAAAGAAAAATCACATGCCAAACTAGGGTTGATACTACCATCGTTGTATTCAACCACCTGAGCAGTAATGGGAGCAGAAGTCATTTGCATTCCAAATGCAGCAACTGCTGATGGATATGTTCCAGCTATACCAGTAGGAGAATTGATTGTTAAGTAAGAACCCAAATTATTCGCCCAGAGATACATTTGCATTCGTGGTGATTCACCATCAGGAGGTGTGGCAAAATTGGCATTATTAGTTCCACTTCCATCGAATGCTTCGGCATTTACGGCGTCAAATGGTATTCCACCACCGGTGTAATTATAAAGCTGAAAATTCCCACCTTCTTCATCAAACCCATAGTACCAAAGCACATCGTGAATACGATTGTTCGCATAAAACAGATTGGTAATAGATGCCTCACGGTTTCCAAGCGGATTAGAATTCGGTGTTGCGGCATAAGGGAAATCGAAATTCAGTAACGATCCACCATCTACATAATCATCCGGAAAATCATCATCATCTTGATCATCGTAAGCACTAACATTATTTCCACTTGAACGTGTTTCGTCAGCCCCTGTAAAACCATCTAGGTCGTGCCATCCATTGGGAGAAGCTAGAATATCTGCTGGATTTAAAAGTAATTCTCTTGGCCCGTTAAGCGGACTTTCAAGGGGATATGGAAAAACTCGGTATTGTGCGCCATCCGAGAGAATTTCTTGATTCGAGTGGATTTCATCCGTTAAATTTGCTACTGGTGATGTTTCTGGAGAACCTTCGAAACTACAACTGAGTGTTAAGTTGCGTGTATCGATAATTTCGCCGCTTTGCGCATTCACACGAACCTGCCATAATGCATCCGATCCTTTTAAACTAAAGCGAACACTATAAACCAACTGGGGAAGTTTATTAGCATCCAACCAAAAGGAAAAATCAACATATACAATTCCTTTAGCACCTTCTTGAACAGCTTTCCATTTATGCGAATTGAGTTGCTTAATATCCTTCAGCTTAACTTGTTCACCAAACCCTTTTGATGCAAAAGCTTTAGCCGCCCCTATTTGGAAATCGAAAGCTGGTATTGCACTGATGTTCAACTGTTCCAAAGAAATAAAACGGCATTGTTGGCTAACCAACTCCTTCTTATTCGACAATACCAATTGCATATCAGCACCTTGAATGGGTAATCCCAGATAGGTTTGTTGCAACCATATGATTTCAGTTTTCCCTCTGGAGATATTCCTCTGGCTACTTACTTCTGCTCCTTGAAAATCACGTTCGTCAAGCTTGCAACTATCTTTTAGCTGTGACTGATAATTCTTCCAATTCGTCTTTTGAGCCTGTAAAAGAAGAACTGAAAAACTAAGAAGAATAAGGAGGATGGATTTTTTAATCATGTGTTGATGTGAACGTGTGCTCCTATCGACAAGCTCAGGGAGCGGGTTAAAACTAATCGTCCCCTGAACTTGTCGAAGGGAGCGATATGCAGGTACACTGTTTTACCTTGTTAGAACGAACCTGTTTATTGAGTTGGGCGATAGATTATTTGGTAGGAAAATATATGTACAATAATACGTTAACTTGAATAAAATTGGGTTAGAATAAATAAATCATAAACCTCAATCAAAAATATACCATTAAGTATTGGAGAGAATGGCTATTACCTTTTTGTTGACTTGTAAAGAATCAAAAA
>JBIKOC010000084.1:0-6551 GCA_044358335.1 Flavobacteriales bacterium
AAAGGAAAATAAGTATATAAATAAAAAAGGAGCCCGAAAGCTCCTTTTAGTATTAGTGTTGAACAACTAAACGTTTGGTCAATATTCGCGATTGACTTTGTGATTGTATTAAATAAACACCATTGGACCAAGAAGCTACATCAATTTGTGAGAGGTTCTGTTTTATAATACCACTCCAAATTTGTTGTCCCGAAACAGTAAAAATCTTAACCACTGGACTTTCAACAAGCCATAAATCTGAAATAATCAAAGAAACTATCTCTTGTACTGGATTAGGAAAGAGTTGAACAAGCATGGATTCTGGAATAAAATCCAATGAAGTAGGACCTACACAAAAAGTAATCGAATCGGAATCATTGAAATTACCTCCAGTTCCAATCGAAATTCCTAATGTATCAAAAATGGTAAACGAACCATTACCAGAATTTCCACAGCATATTCCATCACCATAAGAATCGTACATTCTCAAAGAGTAGCATCCGTTAGCTAAACACAGTGAATAATTCGTTGTACCAAGCGCAACCTCGCCTAATGTTTGCTGAGTAATTACTTGATTTGTAGTTACATTAACTAATTTCCAAGATGATTCTTCTGGATAGTCATCCGAAACTAATTCAAATCGATAGCCTGCTCCAGAACGATTATTCACATTTATACTTAAGCTATTGTTATTGCTTTGCTCATCGGGTGAGCCGTTTGCCGAAACAATAGTTGCAATGAAGTTTTGGTTGTTCCCAATACTCATCATCTGTTCAGGAAGCGTAAAATCAGCAACCTGATTATAAGCCAAGGTACCACTCCAATCGAAGGTTTGCGCTGATCCTCCATTAAAAGAGTAATTGATACTAAAACTTGTAAGTGTAGTAGACCCAGTATTACGAACTTTTAAGGAAGGAATAAATGAAGCGGAATTACAATAATCCAGAACTGGAGAAACAATACTTTGCAAGCGAGCATCCAACGAAAATGAAGGAACACTTGCTTCCATGCCAGTAACTGTTAATGAATCACTATTATTCGGATCGAGCCAATCTTTTAAACGAACATTAGCACTTGCGCCATCCCATGAAGTAACAAAGCGACCGAAATTATCATTTACATTGTTATTACAGTTAGCATCACCTCCAAAAAGCTGACCTATGATTTGGTGATTTTCATTGAAAAGTGGCGAACCAGATGAACCCGGTTCTGTGGTACCATCTTCCCAATCCGGGATGTTCCAACAATCGGCATTTCCCCAATCAAGAATTCCTGTAGCATCTGTGTTAAAGGAAATTTTCTCCACATCACCATCGGGATGATGTATACATATAGCTTGTGCAGGAGGAGTATTTTGACGAGACCAACCTGATAGATATGCTGAATATTCAGCAGGTATTTCAGAAGTTAATTCAACCAAACAAAAATCAGATCCTGGATTACTCGCTCTTCGGATGCAACCTTGAACAACATCAGTTGTTGGACCATCTGTTGAAGGAGAGCAGGTTGGACTTTTATAGTTGAATAAGAAAATATCTGTATTACCCGGATCACAATGGTTTGCGGTCAAAATATAGGGTGTCCCATCGTGTAGTGTATTATCGACTGCTGCGCCCGAACAAAAGCGTGAATTATTAGATGTTAATAGAACAACACTTGAACGGATTTGATTCGCCCAAGCATCCCCTTCGGGACAAACCACATTGTTATTACATGAACCAGAAGCATTAAAGTCTTTGAACGATTTTGTAAAATCACGATAACCATGTATGATGAAATTCAAATGAAGCTTTCCTTGTCCGACAACAGCTGCAGGTTCACTGTATTCAATTACAACTTGATCACCCCGAACTGGAAGTGTCGCGAAATTGCCAAGGACATTTTCGTTTGCTTCTGTAAATGCACCACGAACTTGAGAGCCATCAACTGAATAAACAAATAATTTGGATCCGACAGGAACATCGTATTGGTCGAAAATGACATTGATATTAGTAGCTCCGTTTGATTTAATCAACAATTGCCAAACCTTAGTACCATTGGGCAAAACGGTTGATGAACCATGCGTTATCGGAGAAATATCTACTGGAACATCTTTCCCAAAACGAAGCGACTTTTCCCCTTGAGATTGAAGTAAAGCATCTTCTTCTAATAGTAGTGAATTTTCAATAGGAGATAATTTAAAAACGGTTGGGACTTGAAGGTTTTGTTTACCTAATCCATATGGCTTCCCGCCTAGTTGAGGTTGAGCAACTGCCAATAAAGCAAAGCTTAAACCCAGAAATGTGATGTAGATTTTTTTCATTTGGTTGAGATGGTTATTGCAAATATAGATTCTCTCTCATTAAAATCTATGAACTACCATAAAAATGAGATGAATCGAGCTCCGATCAATCATCAAATTCTTCAGCCAAAATCTCACGTAATTGTTTAGGTGTGATATTGGTTTTTAATGCTCCATTTCGAGCAATGGAAATTTCGCCTGTTTGTTCCGACACAGCGATGGAAATAGCATCCGATTGTTCCGATATACCTACAGCTGCTCGATGTCTTAATCCTAATTGAAATGGGAAGACTGTATTTTCTGTTAATGGCAAAACACATTTTGCAGCTTTAACACGGTTGTTAGAAATAATAACAGCACCATCATGCAATGGATTATTCTTGAAAAAGATTGATTCTAAAATGTTAGCTGTTATCTCTGAATCAAGTCGCTCGCCTGTGTTAGCATAATACTTCAAATCCGATTTACGACTAATAACTATCAATGCACCGGTATGCTGTAATGCCATCTTCTGGCATGCAGTTACAATAGATTCGTAGTTTAAGCTACCATATGCAGCTGAATTCAAACCCGAAAATCCTTTGAAATTTTCTTTGTTGAAGATTCCTCGGGAACCTACCATCAATAAAAACCGCCGAAGTTCCTGTTGAAATACAATAATAAGGGCTATTACTCCAACACCAATAAATTGTCCGAGTATGGTCGCTAGTAGCTGCATATTAAGCGCTTTAACGAGCAACCATAGTAGATAGAATAGAAGAATTCCAAAGAAAATACTCACTGCACTAGTGCCTCTTACCAAACTATACAATTGGTAGAGTAAAATGGCCACAATGACTATATCGACAATGTCGAGCCAGCGCAGGGTAATAAAAAAGGTAATCAGCAACTGCATGAGGGCAAATGTAAGGAAGCTCGCTTAGCCTGCACTACTCTATTATTTGACAGTACGAATCATTTCTAAAATCCGAATGGCTTCAACAGCAGGTTTTACATCATGTACACGTAAAATTTGAGCTCCTTTTTGAAGTGCAATTGTATGTAGAACAGTTGATCCGTTCAAGGCTTCATCGGCTTTTAGATCTAATAAGCGCGTCACCATTGATTTTCGCGAAACACCAACTAATAATGGAACTTTCAATTTGTGAAATACATCCAACTTATTCAATAACTGATAATTATGCTCCAAGCTTTTTCCAAATCCAAACCCAGGATCAACAATTACATCCTCGATACCAATTTTCCTAATTGTTTCCAAGGTTTGATGCAATTCATGAAAAACCTCATAAACGACATCTTTATACGCTGGATTCTGTTGCATCGAATCGGGACGACCTTGCATGTGCATCAAAATATACGGAACTTTCAAATCTGCAACTGTCTCAAACATGGCTGTATCAATCTTTCCAGCCGAAATATCATTGATCAAATCTGCGCCCGATTCAACCGCCCAACGAGCCACTTGAGCATGGTAAGTATCCACAGAAATAATACTTGCAGGAAACTCCTTTCGCACAGCTTTAATAGCAGGTTGCAAACGTTTCCACTCTTCATTTGCAAGAGAAATTAAAGCGCCCGGTCGACTTGAACTGGCTCCTAAATCTAAAAACTGAGCACCTTCTTGTATATGACGACTGGCTAATTGGAGCAAATTCGAGTCTGAAACACGACTTCCAGCAAAAAATGAGTCCTCGTTAATATTAATTATGCCCATTACACAGGGCTTATCGAAGGAAAATAGTTTTCCTTGGACGCGAATGCTGTGGATTTCGGGGGATGATGTTAATTTCGTGCCCTTGATTCTGGTTTCCATGCAACAAACATCGGCACAATTCGACGCAGTCATTCAACGATGCAAAGATATTTTTCTCAAAAAGAACACCGATTACGGAACTTCTTGGCGGATTTTCCGGATATCGTCAATTACTGATCAGCTTTTTATCAAAGCTAGTCGCATAAGAGGCATCGAAACAAAAGGCATGCATCTAGTTGAAGAAGGCATTGAACCTGAGTTCGTTGGAATCGTGAATTATTCCTTAATGGGATTGATTCAAATGCAACTGGGAACCGATTCTGAATTGGAATTAAGTCGCGAACGTTCTGAACAATTATATGATCAAACGGTAGCTGAAGTAAAGGCTCTCATGATGCAAAAAAACCACGATTATGGTGAGGCTTGGCGAGACATGCGTGTGAGTTCATTTACTGATATGATTCTCGTTCGTCTCATGCGCATCAAGCAAATGGAGGATAATCAAGGTGCTACACTTATTTCGGAAGGGATAGATGCCAATTATATGGACATGATCAATTACGCAATTTTTGCCCTAATAAAAATCTCGGAAGCTGAGGCTTGATATTTGCTAATCCGCGCCGGTTTTTTTAATTACTTGACCAACCCATATGAAGTACCTCGTTCATCTTTGTCGCACGCTAGTAGGCGTTCTTTTCATTATTTCTGGCTTGATCAAATCAAACGATACTATTGGTTTCGCCTATAAACTCGAAGAATATTACCAGGTTTTTGGTACTGAGTTCTTAATCTCTACTGCGGTACTTCAAGCCATGGTCATTTGTATCATTGAGGTAGTTCTTGGAGTAATGCTTTTATTAGGTTACCGTAAAAAACTCACCTTGTTCCTTTTAATGGCCATGATTGTGTTTTTCACCTTCCTTACCTTCTACTCTGCATACTTTAATAAAGTAACCGATTGTGGATGTTTTGGAGATGCGCTTCATCTTACTCCTTGGCAATCTTTCGGAAAAGATGTGGCATTGCTTATTCTTATTTCAGTCTTAGTTGCGGGCAGCAAACACATTCAACAAGTATTCAGTAATAAAGTAACTATTGGTATTCTCTCGATTGCCTTGATTCTCAATATTGCTTTCCCTGTTTATACGTATAACTACATGCCAGTTAAGGATTTCCGACCGTATGCTATTGGCAACGACATCATCGAACAAATGAATGGTGGTCGTCCAGGAAAATTCGATACTCGATTCGTATACAAAAATCTTCAAACCGGTAAGGATGAAGAAATGACTAAACCGCCTTATACCGATACAATCAACTGGGAAATCGATACGTTAAAATGGAAGTTTGTTGATACAAAACAAATCGTTCTTGATCCAGGTGAACAAGCTCCGATTCACGATTTTAGTATTACCAGTGTAGAAGGTTCAGAATTCACCGATGATTTCTTAAAACACGACAGTCTGCATTTCTTCTTGGTTAGTTACGATTTAACGAAAGCTGATCGCGATATTCAACCGCAAATTAATGCTTTTGCTCAGGCATGTGAGAAAAACGGGATTCCTTTTATTGGTTTGTCGTCCAGCACACCGGAAGCTATCGACGAATTTCGCCACGAAGTGCAAGCGCCATACGATTATTACATTACCGACGCCACTCAACTTAAAACCATGATCCGCTCTAATCCCGGACTCATGTTACTAAAAGGCGCTAAAGTCCTCGATATGTGGCATCACCACAGCTTTCCAAGTTTTGAGGAGTTTCGGAAGGAGTATCCTTCAAATAAGTGATGTGCTAGTGTGCTGATGTGCTAGTGTGCTAGTTATTATCCATATCTGCACATCAGCACATTATTTAAGTTTCGCTTCTAACACCCTAATCTCCCTTGATGGAGAACCTCCTTCGTATAGGATTCGGTGGACGAAATCGCAGATAGGTAAATCAACTCCTAGACTTTTATTGACTTCGGTGAGCGAGTGTACTGCGTAAAATCCTTCGGCAATCATGTTCATTTCGAGTTGAGCCGATTTAACGGTGTAACCTTTTCCAATCATTTGACCGAAAATGCGGTTACGACTGAATTGTGAGTAGGCAGTAACGAGTAAATCGCCCAAATAGGCACTTTCGTTTAAGTCGCGATTGGCGTTAGGAACAGCTGCATCGAGAAATCGTTTCATCTCTTGCATAGCATTCGAAACTAATACAGCCTGGAAATTATCCCCATAATTCATCCCACGGGTAATACCAACAGCTAAAGAGATAATATTCTTCATAACCGTTGCATATTCAATTCCTTGCACATCATTTAAAATCGTGTGCGTGTGAATAAACCGACAATTGAGAATATGTGCCATGCGTAAAGCCAATTCCTCATCCACAGCCGAAACAGTCAAATAAGACTGACGTTCCATGGCTACTTCCTCGGAGTGACAAGGTCCAGCGATAATTCCCATTTGTTTGGGATGAATGCCGACGGAAGTATGTAGGTAATCGGTGATGATTTCGTGTCGTTCGGGAATCATGCCTTTAATGGCAGAG
>JBIKOC010000085.1:0-6543 GCA_044358335.1 Flavobacteriales bacterium
AAGCATAAGAACAGTTCACTACATGAATTGTTCAGAGCAGTTAAAAAATCAGAAATCGGTTCCTTGGTAAGCATTTACTTTATCGCGCCACATAGCAGGTACTTCCATACTTCGGTTTTCCTTGTAATGGAAACATACGATGACGCTGGTTCCAGTAGCTTTCAAAATAGGACCGGCATCTCCATCCACCACAAAACGATAGGCAAATGTGATACTCTTGCTACCAATGGCCGTGATTTCGGTTTCGATGCGTAATTGATCGTTGAAATAAATCGGGATACGAAAATCCATGGTGTAATTAGCTACAATCACTCCCGATTCGTTCCAATTGTGATTAGCACTGATTATATCGTTGAAATAATGAACACGACCCAATTCCATATAAGTTGGGAACTTAGCGTTGTTGATGTGGTTTAATACATCGATATCCGAAAAACGAATTTGAATGGGTGTACTATGCATGTTTTGGGTTTCTGTCGAGCTGCTCGAACTCCGAATTATTGCTCTTATATTCCGGAACCATAGCTTTCATATGAGAAACAATCTCGGTGTTGTTTTGGTTCGAGAACATATGAATTAAATCATCCACTTGAGCACGAACAATTGCATGATCGAATTCTTGCACTTTAGCACGCATGATTTGCGGGTGATGCGTGGGTAATGTATTCTCTTTATCATTCAACAATTCCTCGTACAATTTTTCACCCGGACGTAATCCTGTGTACACAATCTCAATATCCTTCCCAACCGTTAGTCCGTATAGCTTGATCATCTTTCTCACTAAATCGACAATCTTAACCGATTTACCCATGTCGAAAATGAAGATTTCTCCTCCCTGCCCGATCGTTCCAGCCTCAAGTACTAGCTGACAGGCTTCTGGAATGGTCATGAAATACCGGGTGATTTCGGGATGAGTAACGGTAACTGGGCCGCCGCGTTCAATTTGCTTCTTAAAAATGGGAATTACTGAACCATTCGAACCGAGTACATTTCCAAAACGCGTAGTGACAAATCGGGTTGAACAGGTTTGTCCGAGCGATTGCACATACATTTCTGCAATACGTTTAGAAGCACCCATCACATTGGTAGGATTCACGGCTTTATCGGTCGAAACCATGACAAATTTCTTCACCCCAAATTCGGCCGACAAATCAGCCAAATTACGAGTACCCAAAACGTTCGTTAGAATGGCTTCGGAAGGATTGCTTTCCATGAGCGGAACATGCTTGTATGCTGCCGCGTGGAATACCACATCGGGTTTGAAATGATCGAATACCCGACGCATGCGTTCTTCGCTTCGTATATCCCCCAAAACCACTTCGATTTGCTTGACAAACAATTCATCCAAGAGCTCTCGTTCAAGTTCATATAGCGGACTTTCAGCCTGATCGAGTAAAATGAGTTTTCCGGGTTTGAAGGGAAGAATTTGTTTCACCAATTCGCTTCCAATGGAGCCAGCAGCGCCCGATACAAGTACCGTTTTACCAGAGAGATTTTCTTGAATGAGGTGTGAATCGAGATGAATCGGTTCGCGTTCGAGTAAATCGTTTATGTTGATTTTCTTAATCTGTTTGAAGCTAAGTTCTCCGTTGATCCAGCTTTTAACGGCAGGCACGTTAAAAACCTTGGTATTATTAGCTAAACAGAATTCGATAACCGATTGCTTCGTATTTGCGGGAAGATTTTCAATAGCTATAATGAGCAAGCGCACATCGAAATTATCGAGGATTTCCTTGAGGTCGGCAGAAGAGCGAATGCTGATTCCTTGCACCTTTTTCCCAATCTTTTGGGGATTATCATCGATGTAGGAAATTACCTTGTACTTCGCTCCAGCATCACGCTCAATGGCACGTTTGGCGGTCAAACCTGTATCACCAGCACCATAAATTACTACCCGTGTTTTTTCTTTGCGTTCTTGGGAGAATTCGTAGAGAATCGACTTAATCAGAATGCGGGCAATCACCATAAGAAATACACTCAAAATCCCGTCGATGATGATGATAGAATAAGGAATGAGGTAATGTTTCTCAATCCAAAACATGATGGGATTGATGGCTAGGAAAATTGCCGATGCAGCAGCAACCGATAAGAATATTCGTTCTACATCTTTGGTATTAGTAAAACGAATGATTCCACGATGTGTTTGAAACACCAGTGCCGAAACAGCACGAACAACTAAAACAACCGTAAAAACGAGTGGCAGCGTAACAATCTCATCAGCAGGTATGCGGAAATTAAAACGAAGCAGATAAGCTGCCCAGATAGAAACAAAGCACGTAAATAAATCGCCCAGAAAGATAATCCAGACCGGTGCATTATGTCGATTCAATGCCATGTGCCAAATATAACCATTTATGCTGCCTATTTTTCGTATTACGATGTACGATATACGTATTACGATTTTCGAAAAATTTGGAAGGACAGGCATTCGTTTCCAAATGAAATTCTCAAAACGAAATTTCTCAACCTAGCAGATTCTCTCGTATATCGTACATCGTAAAGCGAAGCGATCGTTTATCTGATTTACGATATACGTATTACGATTTTCGAAAAATTTGGAAGGACAGGCATTCGTTTCCAAATGGAATTCTCAAAACGAAATTTCTCAACCTAGCAGATTCTCTCGTATATCGTACATCGTAAAGCGAAGCGATCGTTTATCTGATTTACGATATACGTATTACGATTTACGAAAAATTTGGAAAGACAGGCATTCGTTTCCAATTGAAATTCTAATAAACGAAATCTCTCAACCTAGCAGATTCTCTCGTATATCGTACATCGTAAAGCGAAGCGATCGTAAATCGTATAAAAATCCAATGTTTCGCGATTTTACTTAGGTTTGCACTCCTTCCGATAAAGCATGCACATACTTTTTATCGTACCCTATCCAACAGGCAAAGCAGCGAGTCAGCGGTTTCGCTTTGAGCAATATTACCGCGTGCTAGATGAAAAGGGAATTGCATACACTATCAAGCCTTTTCTGAAAGAGGAAATTTGGAATATTCTCTATTTACCGGGACGATTTCCTCGGAAGGCAATGGCGATTTTAGGAGGATTGTTAAGACGTTTCTTTTTGCTTTTTCAATTGGGTAAGTATGATGTGATATTTATCCACCGCGAGGCAACGCCAATTGGTCCGCCATTTTTCGAATATTTCGCTTCCCGTTGGTTGAAAAAGAAATTGGTGTACGATTTTGACGATGCCATTTGGATTCCTAATTATTCCGAAGCAAACAGTGGATTTTCATTTTTGAAAGGTTATTCCAATGTGAAACATATTTGCTCTTGGGCTAGTGTTATTTCCTGTGGGAATCCATATTTATGCGATTATGCACGAAAATATAATGCGCAGGCTGAAATCGTATTCAATCCGACTACAATCGATACCGAAAACCTCCACAATCAGGTGAAAAATCAAGATTCGGAGCGCTTGGTGATTGGTTGGACGGGGTCCCATTCGACCATTCGTTATTTGCACGATTTAATTCCGGTGATTCAAAAATTGGAAAAAGAGTTTGACTTTGATTTTGTGGTGATTTCGGATTTACCGCTCGAAGTGGAGATGAAATCACTGGTTTTCCGTAAATGGAAAAAAGAGTCGGAAATTGAAGATTTGCTTGAGTTTAATATGGGTGTGATGCCTTTGTTGGATGATAAATGGGCAAAAGGAAAATGTGGATTTAAGGCCTTGCAATACATGTCGTTAGGAATACCTGCTTTGGTTTCTCCTGTTGGCGTGAATACCGATATTGTAGATGATGGCATCAACGGATATATTTGTGAAACGGCTGATGATTGGGAAAAAGCATTGCGTCTATTATTGAGTAATCGCGAGACCTTGAAGCAGATTTCTATCAACACCCGTTCGAAAATTGAACAAGCCTATTCGGTCAAATCGAACACACCCGGCTTTTTACACATTTTAGGACACGCATGAAAAAGGTTCTCATCCTGAGTTATTTTTTTCCACCCTGTAACCTCACAGCTTCACAACGAAGTTTAGGTTGGGCAAAATACCTCCGTGCTGAAGGTTGGGATCCTATTGTGATTACCCGAAACTGGGATGTACATATTGGTCAGCCCGACGATATGCACAAAGATTCGGGTACCGAGATTCATCACAAAAAACAAGATGGTTACGAAGCGTATTATTTACCCTTTCGGGGAAATTTACGCGATCGTTTGTATTCGAAATATGGGAATACCCGTTTCCGTTTACACCGCAAAGCCTTGTCGTTTATCGAACTCAGCGGACATCATTTTCACACCTCGTTTATTCCTTTTTCGAACCTCTACCATTTTGCATTAAAATACTGTCACGATCATCCTGAGGTAGAAGCCATTGTGGTGACAGGAAATCCGTTTGAGATTTTTCGTTTTGGTTACAAGCTTCATCAAAAAACCGGCATTCCTTGGATAGCTGATTACCGCGACGATTGGACTACCAGTGAGGTGAATGAGACGCGAGGTTTTCTAGATTTCTTCCTGAAAGAAATGGAAAAAGGCAGCGAGAAAAAATGGATTGGTACAACTCATTGCATCACCTCTATTTCGCCCTTTTATGCAAGCAAGATTGGCGATTTTGTAGGAAAGAAAGCCCATGTATTGCTGAATGGTTTTTTTGAGGAAGAGCTCGGTCGTTTCCAAAATCTACCCTTGGAGGAGAAGTTCACCATCATCTATATTGGGATGTTGTATCCTTCTCAGCAGATTGAAATTTTCTTGGATGCTTTTAAAAAGCTAGTAGATAGCAATCCCGAAAACCGCCATCGCATTCAGTTAAGTTTTCCGGGGATTTTATTTTTGAAGGATGTAGCAAAACGGGTAAGCGAGCACATGAAGGGCTACGAAGACGTGGTTTCGCTGAGTGAACGTATATCTCGGGAGACTGTTTTAGAACAACAAGCCAAAGCTCACATACTGCTGATGGTTTCGCATAAAGGTGCCAAAGGAATTCCTTCTAGTAAGATATACGAATACCTAGGAATTGGTCGTCCCGTTTTGGTTTGTCCGGGCGATGATGATATACTCGATGAAACGTTTTCGGCGTATAATCTGGGACATATTGCCAATACCTCTGAAAATGCCTTTCGGACCTTGCAAAAATCATTCGATACGTATCTACAAGGCAAGTATTCGGAACTCAAGGCCGATAGATCGTACACATCGAAATTCGCCCGGTCGCGTCAGGCAGGCGTTTTGGCGAAATTGCTGAATGAAGCTTCAGAAAAGTCCGGGCATTCCGGGCAATAAACCACCAGCTACAGCGCGCATTTCTGACTCATTCACTCGTTCGGCTTGTTCGAGTGCACGGTTCACGGCAACTTGAATGAGGTCTTCGAGTTGTTCCGAATCGCCTGTATCGAGCAGTTCGGGGGCAATATTCACGGCAGTAACTTTCTTGTTACCGTTCATGTGAATTTTGACTTTCCCCTGATCGGCATCGCCCGTTACGGTTATTGCATCCAGACGAGCTTTCACTTCGTCCATCCGCTTTTTCATTTCCATGAGTTTGTCGAGCATTGCAGAAATTTTGCTGCAAAACTAATCAAACCGAAAAAGAAAAGAGCGAGGTATTTAGGTAGATATTTGCAAAAACTCACATGGAAGCAACGATCGATATCAGCTTGTATCCTTTGGATGAAAAATATGCAGCAATCATTACCGACTTCATTCTAAAACTCAAGGAGGATAACGATTTGAGAGTTGAAGTAAATGGATTGAGCACCCAGATATTTGGGAGCTATGATCACTTATTCGAAGTACTGCAAACTACGTTAAAGCCAGTATTGATGGACTATCCAGCTGTAGCTGTTTTGAAAATTGCTGCTGGAACACATACAAAAGAGCAATTACCCAACACCTTGAAGTAGTTTTCTGAAAAATGACATATTCTTCGAACTAAAATCTCGAGGTTATTAACCAATCCACTTATTAACAGTCAGTTAATAAACCCAAACTCGTTCTATGATTTTCTTTATTATAGGGCCTTACACCCATTTCCATAAGTTAATAACTTGGTGCATTTCGAGTTCAAAACTACATTCATATTTTTCTTGCTTAGTTCCTGATTTTGTGCACCTTTGATACAGCAGATGACTGCAACGTTCTTTAACGCATAGGAAATTCAGTTTACTGAAAATCTCAAAAAAACAGCAATGAAAATTTGCTGCACGATGAAAACCAAAAGTTAAGATCACCACGTGATTCCTCTTTTGGGGAAGAAGGCAACCGATTCTTTCATCTATGTGATTTCGGGAAGAATGTTTTAAAAAGGATAGATAGAGCGCCTAGTTCAAATTGAATGTGTTGAAATACATATTTAATAGATTTTGGAAGAGCCCATCAATACGTTTTAAATGCATTGATAATCTGTTCTGATTTAATTACTTGAAACAGTAATTAAGAACGACAGAGGAGAACGACCACAGCACAAACCAGGCTCTTTTGGGAGTCGTGCGATTAAAGATAGTAGTTCAAAAGCCTATCTGATTTGTTACGGCAAAACAGTTAGAAAAAGGGAATTCTGGTCAAACAGGA
>JBIKOC010000086.1:0-6515 GCA_044358335.1 Flavobacteriales bacterium
CTAACAATGCATGTTAATTTCTCTTAATTTCTTTATTTTTGTAGTATTACCTAATCTGTGATGTTACATCAGAGCTAAATATGCACTCACTTCAAACGTATATCTCTCGAATACTATTAGTGCTGACAGTCAGCTTACTAGCTATTGGAAATGCCTATGCACAAACACCCCTGTCAGGAGATTGTTTGGGTGCTTACACCGTTTGTGCAATCTCTTATAATCAGCCATTATCGTTTCAAGGTGAGGGAAATTATTTGGGGGAGATCAATTCAGCTTCATCATGTTTAACAAGTGGAGAGCGAAACAATTCTTGGTATATCATTACAGTTCAAACCCCTGGTACATTTGGATTTAATATTATTCCAAATTGTGATAATGCCGATTATGATTGGGCTCTTTTCGACCTAACAAATTCAACTTGTGCAGATATAGCTACTGATCCAACATTACAGGTTGGATGTGATTTTTCCGGTTCAACATTTCCAACTTCAGTTACAGGTATGAATGGAGGTGGAAACCCCCAAGATGAACCCATGATAAATGTTGTTGCAGGAAACGTTTATGCGCTCAATATCAATAATTTTTCCGGGCAAGGTCAATGTGGTTATCAATTAGATTTATCGGTTTCTACTGCAGGTATTATAGATTTAACACCTCCAACACTTCAAGCAGTAACTTCTCAAGTTAGTTGTGGTTCAACTGCTATTACTTTTAGTTTTAGTGAATTTGTTAAATGTAACACCGTTAATGAAGCTGGGTTTAGTTTGATTGACCCACTCGGAGTTGAAATTCCTCTTACTGGAGTAAATAGTATAGCATGTTTGAATGGTGGATTGAATGATAAAGAATTTACTCTTCTATTAGGACAACAATTGCTTCAAGGTGGATCTTATGAGATTCAAAGTTTTGGAAGAGTTGAAGATAATTGTGGAAATTTTGATCCGGATACTCAGAGTATCTTCTTCACATTTAATGCTGTTGAAATTCAAGCAGTAAGTCAAACTCAATTGGTTGATTGTCGAGCAAATAATGGGATAGCTGATGTAACAACTCAATTTGGTACTGGACCAATTGCTTATGCTTGGAATCCTTCAGGTCAAACAAGTCAAACCGCACAAGGTCTTGAATTCGGTTGGCAATATGTAACTGTTATTGACGCTTTAGGTTGTATTGATCGTGATTCAATCTTTATTGATGATATTAATAATTTTCAGGTTCAAGTTGTAGTTCTACCCGATACCTGTTCATTTGGATTAGGATCAGCTATTGTAATTGCTACTGGAGGAACCCCTTTTGTAGATCGACCAGGCATTCAGCAAGAGTATAATTATTTCTGGAATGTGATTGATCAGCAAAATGATACCACTTTTGTAGATAGCTTGCTAACTGGATCGTATGAATTATCTGTTACCGACAGTTTTGGATGTCAATACGCTACTTTAGTTAATATTCCTGATTACCGTTTTAACTTAATACCTGATTTCGTTTTTTCTCCCGATACCACACCAATTCCTGGTATTTTCCCTACTGTTTCATTCGTTAATCAATCAATTAATGCAACTAATTTCCTTTGGAATTTTGGGAGTGGTGATATATCAACTGAATACGAACCCGACTATGTTTTCCCTGGATCAGGAACCTACGATGTAGAACTCATAGCTATGAACTCTTTTGGTTGCAAGGATTCTATATCAAAAGAAGTCACAATCGATTTTCTTTATACCTTTTTTGCACCTAATGCCTTTACTCCAAACGACGATCTCATAAACGATTCTTTTAATGTCGTTGTTACTGGAATTATGGATTCAACTTACCTCATTGTAATATTCGATCGTTGGGGCAAAGAAATATTTGTAACAAATGATAAGAAGCAAGCTTGGTCTGGTAAAGACGCAAGTTCAGGAAAGATGTATGCTTCGGGTTGTTATATGTTCCGTAGTAGTTTCATTGACCAATCAGGTAAGAAACGCGTTGTATACGGAAAGGTGCTTTTGATTGGATAAAAGTCTCAACAACTAACTACATTCAATCGTTAATCCATCGTAAGCTAAATGAATGTAACTGGGCAATTCAGGTTCTATATCCTGATGTTTACCCAATTGGTGGCTGATGTGAGTTAGAAAGGCTTGTTCGGGCTTCAGATATTCTAAAATTTCGATTGCTTCATCTAATGTAAGGTGCGATACGTGCGTCTCTTTCCTTAAGGCATTTAACACGATTACTTTGCATCCTTTCATTTTATCTAACTCTGAAGCTGAAATTGTTTTAGCATCAGTTACATAACAAAAGTCTCCAATTCGAAACCCAAAAACAGGCATTTTGTAGTGACTTACAATTATTGGGATGATAGTTTGTCCTAATAATTTAAACGGATTTTCATCAATCCGATTGAGGTTAATTTGGGGTATTCCGGGGTATTTATCTTCTGCAAAAATATATGCAAATTCTCTCCGTAAGGCATCTTCCACATAGTTGCTTAAAAACAAATCCATGTGTTTTTTCAACAC
Source organism: Flavobacteriales bacterium (assembly GCA_044358335.1). Taxonomy (GTDB): domain Bacteria; phylum Bacteroidota; class Bacteroidia; order M30B66; family M30B66; genus CALQRR01. The sequence goes on from JBIKOC010000086.1 coordinate 2,508, forward strand.
AAAGTTGAACGCTCTAATATCATCTAAGCCAGCTATATGATCTTTATGTTCATGTGTATATAAAACAGCATCTAGATGTTTTACATTTTGTCTTAACATCTGCTGTCGGAAATCGGGACCCGTATCTATAACAAATGATCCTTCTTCGATTTCAACTAAAATTGAACAACGTAGTCTTTTATCACGTATATCAGTTGATGCACACACTTCACAAGTACATGCTATCACAGGAACTCCTTGAGAAGTGCCAGTCCCTAGAAATGTAACTTTCATGTTTCAAACCTACATGAAAATTCCCATTTTTTAGTGGTATTCTACCAATGAATCATTTTCTTTGTCAGATATGAAGTACTATGTAATTGCGGGTGAAGCTTCAGGCGATTTGCATGGATCGAATTTGCTCAAAGCAATAAAAGAAGAAGACAAGCAAGCCGAATTCAGATGCTGGGGCGGTGATTTAATGCAATCACAAGGAGCTACAATCGTAAAGCATTACCGCGATTTAGCTTTCATGGGGTTTACAGAGGTGCTTTTAAATATTGGTACAATCTTTAAAAATATTCGTTTTTGCAAAGCCGATATTTTATCATACAAACCTGATGTACTAATCTTAGTCGATTATCCTGGTTTTAATTTACGCATTGCCGAGTTTGCTCACGAAAATTCGATTCGTGTATTTTATTACATCTCACCTCAAATATGGGCTTGGAAGCAAAATCGAGTATTTAAGATTCGAAAGGTGGTAGAGCGTATGTATGTTATTCTACCATTTGAAAAGGATTTCTATGCGCGTTTTAATGTAGATGTGTCGTTTGTCGGACATCCTTTATTAGATGCAATACAATCGTTTTCACCAGATGCGGAATTTCGTCAACGTCATGGAATTTCCAATCAACCAATTATTGCTTTATTGCCAGGAAGTCGAAAACAAGAAATTTCCAAGATGCTGCCTGAAATGTTACAAAGCATCAAAAGCTTAGATTCTTGTATTCCCATAATTGCTGGAGCACCTTCTATAGATCCTGCTCAATACCAAGAGTGGAGTGGAGGAACATACGTAAAAGTTATTTCTGATGAAACGTATCAGCTTTTATCACATTCACGAGCAGCATTAGTTACATCGGGAACTGCAACACTTGAAACAGCCTTGTTTTCAGTACCAGAAGTTGTTTGTTATAAAGGGGGACAACTTTCTTATTGGTTAGCACGTCGATTAATTAAGGTAAAATATATTTCGTTGGTGAATTTAATTTTGGATCGAATGGCAGTTCCAGAGTTAATTCAAGATGATATGAATGCAAGGAAAATCGAGCAAGCCTTAATTTCATTGATTAAAGAAGGAAAAGAAAGAACAGCTCAATTGCAGGACTTTAGTGAATTGAAAACAAAACTAGGTGGTTCAGGTGCATCTCAGCGTGCAGCTCAAGATATGGTAATGCGATTAAGGAAATCGTGAATACACATAACTTATGTTTATAAACCACTGAATTTCTCGTTTTATTAGCTTCTGGCTGGTTTAATTTTGTGGTATGTCTGTATACCGCCAGATTATTTTTTTGTGTTTTTTAACGAGCGTATTGATAGCTCAAGAGGAACAAGTTCGTATTGGATTATTTCGAGCTTCAGAAATTACTTACGTCCAATTCGAAATGGGAGAAAACACGTGGCTAGAAATAGATCCAGGTGTTCGAATTTGGGGTGAGAAATCGGGAGGCAAAATTCAGATTCAAGTAAATGGAAATTCGCTTGAAATTCGGACAAATTCATTGGTTTTGGGTACTGCAAATAAAGTGCGTTTTCATTCTAATACTGGGAATGCTCTTTTTCTCAAACCACTTAAGCCGGATTTTAAAGGCAATCGATATGCAGGTGATATTGTAGTATCTGCTTCTTCAGGAAAACTTAAATTTATTAATCAAGTCAATGAAACCGATTATTTAGTTGGTGTTTTAAGAGGAGAAGTTGGTTACAATAAGCCATTATCGCTTTATCAAGTGCATGCTATTTTATCTCGAACGTATGCTCGTTATTACCAATGGCGACACAAATCAGAAGGATTTGAATTATGTGATCAAACCCACTGTCAGGTTTATAAAGGCTTTTTTGATTATGATCCTTATCGGCTTGCCGTTTTAACAACAAGGAATATTTTAATTAAAGATAGTTTGACTGGAAATATAGCGGAATTGTTATTTCATTCAAATTGCGGTGGAATTACAAATGCATCTGAAGATGTCTGGAAATCGACGCTTTCCTATTGTCGAAGTACAGAAGATACATTTTGTTTAGTTGGTAGAAATGCATTTTGGAATACACGAATAACACTGGGGAAATTCTGTGAGAAGTTAGCCTTAGCTTATCCTACTGATTCAATCTCTAAACTTGAATTATGCAATTCGATTTGCAGTTTTGAAGAAAAACGCCCACATCAAATGCAAGTAGCTAACAGAACATTTCGAATGATAGATTTACGAACTCGATTTGATTTAAAATCGGCTTGGTTTGATTGGGAATGTAGAAATGATAGTGTTTATTTTTATGGGAAAGGATTTGGACATGGTGTGGGACTATGTCAAGAAGGAGCAATTCGAATGGCTGAATTAGGATTTGGTCCGGATGCAATACTCCGACATTATTTTACTGGGATATTAATTACAGGAACTCCTTTAAAACCCGAAGAAATAGATGAAACTAAATTTTGATAAATTGAAATTCAATGTAAGAAATAGCTGATGAATCATGATTTGAAATCTAGTTTAGTGATTAATATCAAAATATTAATGGAACGGAATAGTTCTGACTTTTATCTAATATTTTATTTGATGTCTTACTTATTGAAAATGAATGTATTTTAAAAAGAATAAATTACTGGATATGAAGATTGATATTCAGATAAAAAGCAGGAATTCATAAAATCTAACTAAAAAATAATTGATTTTAATTAAAATTAATCTCTCACAAAATCAATTAGTTAGCAATTTATTATTATTTATTAATGAAATTAGTGTATCGAGAATGTAACCTTTATTAATGATTTAAAATATATTAGCACAAAATAAATGAATTTATATGGCAAAAAACATCGAATTCTCTGCTGAGGAAATGTCTGAGCTTCACGCATTTTACATCCAAGAAATGGAAAAAGCGGAGGAGAGATTAAAAGCAATTAAGTCCATTATTGCTAAAATCGGAACAGCACCTAAAAAAAGGGGCCGTAAACCTTCAGCAGAAAAACAACTTACTAAGTCTATTTCTGCAGACTTAAAAGCAGCAGCTCCTAAAGTTGCTGGTCGTAAACGTGGACGTCCTGCAAAACCGAAAACTGATGCACCAAAAACGGCACTTAAACGTCGTGGTCGTCCGGCAAAAGTTAAATCAAGTCCAGCACTTGCTAGTTCAACTGCCCCTGTTGTTGCAGCTGAGCCTAAAAAACGTGGTCGTAAGCCAGGTTCAAAATCTGTTGCTAAACCAGTTGTAGCAAAAAAAGCTTCTACTAAAGTTGCTAAAGCGAAAGTGGTTAAAGCTGCAAAAGTAAGTGCACCAAAGGCAGTTAAAAAAACAGCTAAGCCTGCTGCAAAAAAAGCTACTAAACCTGTTGTTACAAAAGAATCAGTCGCAAAAGCACCTTTAGCGAAAGCTGTAAAAGCACCTAAATTAAAAGTTGCTAAAGCTCCAAAAGTAAAAGCAGTTAAAGTTCCTAAAGTAAAGGCAGTTAAAGTTCCTAAAGTAAAGGCAGTTAAAGTTCCTAAAGCAAAAGCTTTAAAGGCTCCAAAAGTAAAAGCAGTAAAAGCTGTTGTTTCTCCTAAATTAGCTGCTAAAGCTGATATTAAATCTGATAAGCCAGTTACATCTGCAGCTCCCAAAGCAGTTAAAATTGCTAAAAAACCAGCTCCTGCTAAAAAGCCAGTTGCGGTAAAAGTAAAACCTGCTAAAAAAGCTGAACCTAAAAAGGTAGAAGTGAAAAAAGCTCCTGAAGCAACTGCTCCTGCAGCAACTCCAACTTCAAAT
>JBIKOC010000087.1:0-6484 GCA_044358335.1 Flavobacteriales bacterium
AAAGAGCTGAAGTTTATTTGAAGCCTGATCAAGTATCTCTCGCAATTGGTAAAGGTGGTTTAAACATTAAACTAGCTAGCCGTTTAACAGGATATGAAATTGATGTTTATCGCGATTCTGATATTGATCAAGAAGATGTTGATTTGGAAGAATTTGGAGATGAAATTGACAGCTGGATTTTGGATGAATTGAAAAAAGCTGGATGTGACACAGCTAAGAGCGTACTTGAACTTCCAGTTGATGACTTAGTAAAGAGAACTGATCTAGAAGAAGAAACGATAAAAGAAGTGATGCGGATATTGAGAGCTGAGTTTGAATAATAAACAAAGCAGGATTCCAAACAATCTATTAACACTGTTGAATGTCAGAAGCACAACAAACAAGACGAATTAGTAAAGTTGCATCAGAACTTAATGTTGGAGTTCAGACTGTTATCGATTTCCTAACCGATAAAAAGTTTGAGGATGTTAATCGCAACTCCAAAATAAGTGATGAAATGTACACTATACTTCTAAAGGAGTATGGGGCAGAGAAAAGCGTTAAGGAGGAATCTAAAAAGATTATTCAAACACGACTTAAACGCGAACCTATTGTATTGGATGAAAATCATCCTAGTCCAATAAAATTGGATGATTCGGATCAAGAACCAGATGAGATTCTTGTAAAAGGATTAGGTCTTCGTGCTTCTACACCTTCTCCTTCACTTAATCCTACACCTACACCTACACCAATTCCGGAACCTGAAAAAGCTCCTGTTGTAGAACCAGAGCCAGTTATCGTTCCTGAACCTGTAATAGTTGCAGAAGTTATTAATGAGGTTATTGAGACCCCAGCTCCAATTGAGGAGAAAGTAATTAGCCCAGAAATAGTAGTTCCTTCTGAACCCGTTAAAGAGAATCAACTAAAAGTTCTAGGTAAAATTGATCTTGATTCTTTTGACAAAAACAGAGGTAAAAAATCAAGTAAAGATTTAAAAGAAAAAGCTAAAGAAGTTCAGGCTACTAAACCGAAACCATCAGAAAAACCTGTTGAGATCGCTAAACCTGCTCCTGAAGTAACTCCAGAGGCAAAAAAAGAAGTTGTAAAAGAAGTTAAAGCAGTTGAACCAGCAAAACCAGCTCAACCAAGCGAACCTGCTGAACCAATTGTTAAACAACCTGAAGAACTATTTAGAGCAGCTAGAGAAAAACTAGAAGGTGTTAAGATTTTAGGTAAAATTGAATTAGCACCGGAACCACCAAAAAAACCAATTGCATCATCCTCTGGTGCTGGCTTAGGAAACAACGATCGCAAAAAGAAAAGAAAGAGAATTGATTCTCCTGCCGGAAATGCTGGTAATACAGGGAATACTGGAAATGCGAATCCTTCTCAAAATCAAGGTGGATCAAATCCTAACACTGGTCCCAATAGAGAAATTCGTCCTCGTCAAGGAGGACAAGGTTCTCATAGACCTGCCCCAGGCGCACCGAAACCACAATTAACAGAAGAAGAAGTTCAAAAGCAGATTAAAGAAACTTTGGCTCGATTGAGTCAGGGCAAACAAAAATCAAAATCTGCTAAATACAGAAAACAAAAGCGTGAAGATTTCCGTGCTGCTCAAGAAGAAGCAGAGATGGAAGGACAGGAAAAAATAATTAAAGTAACTGAATTCGTTTCGGCTAATGAATTAGCTAGGATGATGACTGTACCAGTTAATGAGATTATTTCTACGTGTATGTCTCTTGGATTGTTTGTATCCATTAATCAACGATTGGATGCAGAAACATTAACTATTGTTGCTGAAGAATTTGGATACAAGGTTGAATTTGTATCTGTTGAAGTTCAAGAAGCTATTAAAGAAGAAGAAGATACAAATGAAAATCTAGTTCCTCGCCCACCTATTGTAACAGTAATGGGTCACGTCGATCATGGTAAGACATCGCTTTTGGATTATGTTCGAAAAGCAAATGTTATAGCAGGTGAAGCAGGAGGTATTACTCAGCATATCGGGGCGTACAACGTAACCATGGAGAATGGAAAGAAAATTACTTTCCTAGATACTCCGGGTCACGAAGCCTTTACCGCCATGCGTGCTCGTGGAGCCCAAGTAACCGATGTGGCTATAATTGTTATAGCAGCTGATGATAGTGTGATGCCTCAAACAATTGAAGCAATAAATCATGCTCAGGCTGCTCAAGTACCCATTGTTTTTGCTATCAATAAAATTGACAAACCTGGTGCTAATCCAGATAAAATCAGAGAGCAGCTAGCAACAATGAATATCCTTGTAGAAGATTGGGGTGGAAAATATCAAATTCAGGAAATTGCTGCTAAACATGGTAAAAATGTAGATTTATTACTAGAGAAAGTACTTCTAGAAGCTGAGTTGCTCGAACTAAAAGCAAATCCAGATAAACGTGCTACTGGTACAGTAATAGAATCTGAATTAGATAAGGGTCGCGGATATGTTACAACAATGATCATTCTTGCAGGTACTTTACGTATTGGCGATGTTGTTCTAGCAGGTCCAAATAGTGGTCGCGTCAAAGCATTGTTTAATGAACGCGGTGCGTCAATTAAAGAGGCCGGACCATCTATGTCAGTTCAAATGCTTGGACTTAGTGGAGCTCCATCTTCAGGAGATAAGTTTAACGTAATGAGTGATGAACGTGAAGCAAGAGAGATTGCTAACAAACGTCAACAATTACAACGTGAACAAGGTATTCGTACACATAAACACATTACTCTTGATGAAATCGGTAGACGGATCGCGATTGGAGACTTCAAGGAACTAAATATCATTGTTAAAGGTGATGTGGATGGTTCGGTTGAAGCTCTTTCTGATTCATTGTTGAAACTATCAACTGAGAAAATTCAGGTTAACATTATCCATAAATCAGTTGGACAAGTAACTGAAGGTGATGTATTATTAGCATCTGCTTCAAATGCTATCATTATTGGATTCCAAGTTCGTCCCTCTGCAAGCGCTCGAAAATTAGCTGAGAACGAAGAAATTGATATGCGATTCTACTCAATTATCTACAAAGCAATTGAGGAAATCAAATCTGCAATGGAGGGTATGTTAGCGCCTGAATTTGAAGAGAAAATTGTATGTAATGTGGAAGTCCGTGATGTATTTAAAATCACTAAAGTTGGTACAGTTGCAGGCTGCTATGTACTTGATGGAAAAATTACTCGGCATACTAAAATTCGACTTATTCGTGATGGAATAGTTGTTTATTCCGGAGATCTTGGATCTTTAAAACGATTCAAAGATGATGTGAAGGAAGTTGCAACAGGTTACGAATGTGGACTAAACATACACAACTTCAATGATATCAAAGAAGGTGATATAATTGAAGGATATGAAAATGTAGAGATTAAGAGAAAACTTTAGTCTTTGGGGGGTTTAATATAATCCCGAACAACATAAGAGCCCGGAAATTGACTAGACACTTCGTTTAGCATTCTCCGGGCTTCTGCTTTTGTACGAAAATTACCACATCTAACTTTAAAATTAGGTTGTTGGTATGTTAAATACACTGGTATTCCGGGAAATTTCTGCTCAAAATCAACAAGTGAGGATTGAGCTCTTTCCTTTGCATTATTTCCTGCATCCGATAAAATCTGGACACGAAATCCATCAATTCCAGGAGAGGCATAATTCGCTTTTTTATATGATTCAACTAAATCTAAAAAGCCAAGTGGCAGATTATAATTTATAGAACCATTAAAAATTGTGTCATTCGAATTTGTGTGATTAGTTCTAGAAATTGAAGAAGTAGAATCATTCACTTGAGCATTAATCAGACTTGAAAAAAAGACAATGAAGATTGCGAGAAAGATGTATTTTTCAAAAATTGAATCAAATCGAATGTTCATTTGCTTTTTTTTCAGCAAAACTAATCAGGTTTTTTACACAAATAAGCCTTAGTTTTTGTTAATATATTGAATCCAATAATCGACTTTACAAAATGTCATTAACTTAAGTCGCTGAATTAATGGACGAAAGGAAAGTTATTCAAATTAAGTAGCACATATCGATTATTTAGAATCGTTCCAAATTACCAACAAACTCAAAAAAAATCTTAAAGGAAAGGGTTAACCGTTAAATTTGCAGCCGTTAAAACTGAAATAGGGGTCATCCTACCTGCTGGTCTATGCATCTATTCCGTTCCCATATCATACGTGTTCTGGCAGTATTTTTTGCTGTTGCTTTAATTTCTAATACAACCTATGCTCAAGATGGAGCTAAGTTGTTCAAAGGCAATTGCGCATCCTGCCACAAACCAACTGATCAGAAATTAGTTGGTCCAGGTCTTAAAGGTGTTAAAAGCCGTTGGCCAGATGAAGCTAAATTAATTTCTTGGGTTAAGAACTCAACTGAGTTTCTTAAAACAGGTGATGCTTATGCAAATAAGCTTTATGCTGATTATGGCAACTCTGTAATGCCTGCTCAGGCTTTATCTGATCCAGAAATTTTGGCCGTTATCGATTGGGCCGATAAAGGTGGAGATGCACCTGCTGTAGCTACTTCCACAGATGGAACGGCAGGATCTTCCTCAACTGCAGAAGTTGGGACAGCCAGTAATGACACATACATCTACGTTTTATTAGGTCTCGGTATTTTATTGTTTGTCTTAATCAATGTTTTAGGAACTGTTAAAGTTTCTCTTGAAACATTAGTTAATGAGAAAAACGGTATACATGTAGAGCCAAAACCTGTTTTAAGTCCTATCGAACGATTCCGATTCTGGGCTTCTCAGAATAAGAAAATCGTTGCCATTGCAGGCTTACTATTATTCATTTGGGTTTTGAAACAAGGATGGGACGGCTTAATGGGTATAGGTGTTTATCAAGGATACGCTCCAGAGCAACCAATTAAGTTCTCACACGAAATACATGCTGGACAAAACAAAATTGCTTGTGTGTATTGTCATAGTGGTGTAGAAAAATCGAAACATGCGAATATTCCTTCTGCCAATGTTTGTATGAATTGTCATGCTTACATTCAACAAGGACCTGTTTCTGGAACTGAAGAAATTAAGAAAATATACACTGCTCTCGATTATAATCCTGAGACACGTGTTTACGGGCCCAATAAAAAGCCCATTCAATGGATTCGAGTTCACAACCTACCTGATCACGTTTACTTCAACCATAGCCAACACGTTAAAGTTGGTAAAATTGAATGTGCACAATGTCACGGGGCTGTTGATTCGATGGCAGTTGTAAAGCAAAATTCTCCACTAACAATGGGATGGTGTATTGATTGTCACCGTCAAACGGAAGTTGATTACAAAGACAATAAGTATTACGAAGAGCTACACAAGCAATTTGTAAACGACCCATCATACAAAAAAGGCGACAAATTCACGATTGGTAAAATCGGTGGTTTGGAATGCTCTAAATGTCATTATTGATCCACATCCTCCTTCATAAACCGGACTTTTACGAAGTATGAGCAATTCGAAGAAATACTGGAAAGGAATAGAAGAACTTCAGGCAACGCCTGAGTTTGTTAAACTTCAGCAAAATGAATTTGCAGAAGACCTTCCGGTTGATCAATTCCTCGGTGACGAGCGCATCGTGGATTCATCAACAAACCGTAGAGACTTTCTTAAGTTTTTAGGATTTAGTGTAACTGCTGCTTCATTAGCTGCATGTGAAACCCCTGTTCGTAAGGCAATTCCTTATCTGAATAAACCAGAAGAAATTACTCCAGGTGTTGCCAATTATTATGCATCCACTTATTGGGATGGTAATGATTACGCAGGTGTTTTAGTTAAAACACGTGAAGGGCGTCCAATCAAAGTTGATGGAAACGAACTTTGCTCCATTACTAAAGGTGGTTCACATGCTCGTGTACAAGCCTCTGTTCTTTCTCTTTACGATAGCGCCCGTATTAAAGGTGCAATGCTAAACGGTAAAGACAGTGATTGGAAAGCTGTTGATGCAGAAGTGACTTCAAAACTAGCTAGTATTGCAGCAGCTGGTGGAGCTATTCGTATATTAACTTCGTCTTTAATCAGCCCTTCCATGAAATCAGCAATTGCTGAATTCACTACAAAATACCCAACCACTCAAGTTGTTACGTACGATTCAATTTCGTATAAAGGTATTGCTGACTCAAACTTAGCTTCTTTCGGAAAATCATTTATCCCAACTTATAACTTCAATAAAGCAGATTTTATCGTTGGTATAGGGTGTGATTTTCTTGCAAATTGGCTAAGCCCAGTTGAACATGCTCGTCAATATGCTGAAACACGCAAATTGAATAAAGACGAGAAAAAGATGTCTCGTCACGTTCAAATCGAATCACTTTTAACTGTAACAGGTTCGAATGCTGATAAACGTATTGCATTAAAACCTTCTCAATTAGGTCTTGCTGTTGTAAATCTTTATAACAAACTAACTGGAAGTAGCCTTCCTTCAAAAAGTTTAGATGTTAAAGATGCAGCTATCGCTGAGTTAGCTAAAGAACTTAATGCTTCAAAAGGCAAGG
>JBIKOC010000088.1:0-6441 GCA_044358335.1 Flavobacteriales bacterium
CATCTAAATGGTCGATATGACCAATTAATTAATTTTTCGATTGCATATTTTTGTTCTCTCCCTAACCATTCAATTAATAGAAAAGCAACAGTCAGAAAAATAATGGACGTTGCTTTCTCCATTCCAACGAAATGTGGTTTAGAGAATAATGAACTTGTGAATATATCAGCTATAAAGCTAAATGCATGCGAAACATTAGTTGCTCTAAAAAATATCCAAGCAAAAACGGTTAGAGAAAATGTTAATCCGATAGATAAAAATTCTCGTAAGGAAGGTAAAATCCTTCCTTTTGCAACTATTTCGAGGTTAACTCTATTGGTATTAAAAATAATAGAAGGCATTATATAAAGGGCATTAAGAAATCCCCATACAATAAATGTCCAATTAGCACCATGCCAAAAACCACTTACAAGAAAAATGATAAATGTATTTCGGATTTTTTTCCACATTCCACCTTTACTTCCACCTAAAGGAATGTAGAGGTAATCCTTAAACCAAGAAGATAATGATATATGCCATCGTCTCCAAAATTCGGCAATGTCTCTTGAAAAATAAGGGAAGGCAAAATTCCTAAGCAGTTCTATTCCAAATAATCTAGCTGTTCCTAAGGCTATATCGGAATACCCTGAAAAGTCACAGTAGATTTGAAATGTAAAAAAAACGGCTCCTAATACTAAAGTGCTTCCCGAATAATCAGCTGAATGATTAAAAATCTCGTTAGCAAATTCAGCACAATTGTCTGCTATTACAATTTTCTTAAATAATCCCCAAAGTATTTGCCTTAAACCATCAACTGCTTTGGAATAATTGAACACTCGCTTCTTCAGAATTTGAGGTAAAAGATGTGAGGCTCTTTCTATCGGCCCAGCTACTAGCAGAGGAAAAAAACTGACAAAAACCGAATAATCAACAAAATTCCTTTCTGGCTTTATTCGATTATTATAAATATCAATAACATAAGATAAGCCGTGAAAAGTATAAAAAGAAATCCCAACAGGTAAAATAACTTGAATTGAACCCAAATTTGCGTTCAATCCCAACAAAGATAAGCCATGCGAAAAAGAAGCAGCAAAAAAATTATAATATTTAAATACACCTAAAAAACCTAAATTAATTATTATACTAAACCATAACCAAAATAACTTAATTCGACGTTTGGGAGACTCATGAATTTTTAGCCCCGTATAATAATCCAATAAAGTAGAAAAGATTAGCAAGAACATGAAACGCCAGTCCCAACATGCATAAAAGAAGTAACTTGAAACAAGTAATATTATATTTTGAAACCTTAAATTCCCCTTAGTTAAAAACCAATATAATATAAAGACTATGGGTAAGAATATAGCAAAATCGACTGAGTTAAAAAACATTTTTAAAACCATTAAATAAAACGCCAGTGATTTATACGATGTATTTGTCGATTCTTGATGTTTGAAAAAATATCTTAAGAAACATCAAGGTTGCAATAATAAAAAATATATTAGTAATTAACTAACTATAATACAAATCAATAAACAAAAAACACGACTACTTTTATTAGCCATTGCAACATATTTATACTATTTTTTGGCATTCTACCACTTCACATAAATTAATTACCCTATTAAACAAGAACACTTGTCCAAATTTCGCCAAACAATGGAAACATGAATAACAGTTGTGTTTATAAAAAATTCTATATAGAAATATCATGGCAACAAGTCAACAATGGCTTTGATTTCAGACTATAAATTGTTTTCTAATTATAATCCATGAATATACAATCACACCATTCCGAACCAGGTATTAATAGCATATATTTGAGTTAGTATAATACATGAATAAATCACTCTATTCTGAAGTAATATATGGGGTTTCAAAGATTATTCATTGCTGAAATTTGATTCCATTTCAAACACGAATCAACAATTGTTAATTAACAATTCAATTGGATTATCAGTCTTTTATCAATCGTCTCGATAAACATTTATCTTCATTCGTTTCGATAAAAAGATTGTAAATGATAGCAGATAATTCATTCAAATCAATTTTAGATTCAGCTTGAATTTCCTTTCCGCTTATTGTTTGAATTAAAACTCTATCCGAACGTAAACTATTCAGCTGCCATAATTTATTTGCTCGACTAATTAAAATCCTTTTTATGGCCGCCAATTTACGGTCGTCGCTACTCGCTAAAATCAGAAAGCTAACAAGCTAAAATAGTACACGTATGAATACTCCTCAAACCTCAACCTGACTGCTCATTTCCGCGAGCTCAAACATACTGCTCCAACCGAGACGCTTTCATGGAAAACAAAAATCCTTCCATAATTATAGTATTATCGTTTTAAAAAAAAGATTAAAAAAATCCCTGCCAGCAGCTGTGACAGGGATTTCCAATAATATTAAGGTGATAATTATTTCACAGCAGCTTTGATCAAATTCAAGGCAGAACCTGCTTTAAACCACTCAATTTGTGCTTCGTTATAAGTATGGTTCGCCAAGATGGTTTCACTGGTTCCATTGTCATGATGTAATACAATTTCCAATGCTTTACCGGGAGCAAACGAAGTCAAACCTTTGATATCGATTGAATCGTTCTCCAAAATCTTGTCGTAATCTTCCTTGTTAGCAAAAGTCAAAGCCAACATACCTTGTTTTTTCAAATTGGTTTCGTGGATACGAGCAAAGCTTTTTACCATCACCGCACGAACACCTAAATGACGTGGTTCCATAGCAGCATGTTCGCGACTTGAACCTTCACCATAGTTTTCATCCCCAATTACAATCGAACCAATATTAGCAGCTTTATAAGCACGCTGAGTAGCAGGAACAGGACCATATTCACCAGTTAATTGATTTTTCACTGAATCGGTTTTTTCAGTATAAAAATTCACCGCTCCAATAAGCATGTTGTTTGAAATATTATCCAAATGCCCACGGAATTTCAACCAAGGACCTGCCATCGAAATGTGGTCGGTTGTACATTTTCCTTTGGCTTTAATCAATAGTTTCAAACCGCTCAAATCAACACCTTCCCAAGCTGGGAAAGAATCCAATAATTGTAGACGATCGCTAGTAGTCGAAACTTTCACTTCTACACTTGAGCCATCTTCAGCAGGAGCTTGGTAACCGGCATCTTCTACTGCAAAACCACGAGCTGGAAGTTCATCACCCGATGGTGCATCCAATTTCACTTGTTCACCTTTGCTGTTTGTCAAGGTATCGGTTAAAGGATTAAATCCTAAATCACCCGCAATCGCAAGAGCAGTAACTAGTTCAGGAGAACCAACAAATGCATACGTATTTGGATTTCCATCAGCACGTTTTGCAAAATTTCGGTTGAACGAGTGCACAATGGTGTTCTTTTCTTGCTTTTCAGAACCGAAACGATTCCACATACCGATGCACGGACCGCATGCATTTGCAAACACTTTAGCACCCAACTTATCGAATACTTCCAAGAAACCATCACGCTCAATCGTGTAACGTACCATTTCTGATCCAGGAGTAATGGTAAATTCAGCTTTAGAAACTAAGTCTTTAGCTATAGCCTGACGAGCCAGCGAAACCGAGCGACTTATATCTTCGTAGGAAGAGTTGGTACACGAACCAATCAAGCCAACATCCACTTTCATTGGCCATCCATTAGCAGCTGCAACTTCTTTCATTTTAGAAATTGGGGTAGCCAAATCGGGAGTAAACGGACCATTTAGGTATGGTTCTAATTCATCGAGATTGATTTCGATAATTTGATCGAAATATTTTTCTGGATTTGCGTAAACTTCTGGATCGGCAGTAAGGTGTTCACGAATTCCGTTAGCAAGATCAGCTACTTCAGCGCGATTGGTGCTACGTAAGTAACGTTCCATAGAATCATCGTAACCGAAAGTTGAAGTTGTAGCTCCAATTTCAGCTCCCATGTTACAGATTGTTCCTTTTCCAGTACAGCTAAGCGATTTAGCTCCTTCACCAAAATATTCAACCACAGCACCGGTTCCACCTTTTACAGTAAGAATACCAGCTACTTTTAAGATTACGTCTTTAGGGGAAGTCCAGCCGTTCAGCTTACCCGTTAATTTAATTCCAATAAGTTTTGGAAACTTCAATTCCCAAGCTAATCCAGCCATTACATCACAGGCATCGGCACCGCCCACACCAATGGCGATCATTCCTAAACCACCCGCATTAACGGTGTGAGAATCGGTTCCAATCATCATCCCACCCGGGAAAGCATAATTTTCTAAAACCACCTGGTGAATAATACCTGCACCTGGTTTCCAGAATCCAATTCCGTATTTATTTGAGATAGAAGCAAGAAAATCGTAAACTTCTTTGTTCGAATTAACAGCAGTTGAAAGATCGGTTGAAGAACCAACTTGAGCAGTAATCAAGTGGTCGCAATGCACCGAAGAAGGCACAGCTACTTGTTTACGACCAGCTTGCATGAATTGCAATAAGGCCATTTGAGCTGTTGCATCTTGCATAGCAACGCGATCGGGAGCAAAATCAACATAAGATTTACCACGTTCAAAAGCCGTCGTAACCGGATTTTCCCAAAGGTGAGTATAGAGAATTTTTTCAGAAAGAGTAAGTGGACGCCCCACTACTTTGCGTGCTGCCTCAACACGCGCTCCGAAACCTGCGTACACATTTCGGATCATTTCGATATCAAATGCCATGTAATTATTTTATTTTCGATTGATAGTCAGCAACTTCCTAAATTGAAGGTTGCTGTGCTAAAGTAAGCGATTCTGCCTACGCAAGCAAGGAGAAACCGCAATGTTTAAGGAAAATATCAATCAAAAAATCAACAGGTAAACTGGATTTAAAACCTAATAGCACCCATCACTCGATACCTACGCGAATGAAAGAATGGGAAACGTTTATTGAGGCAATAGGTCCGTTTTCCAATTCTGGCAAGGCGAATTCCATAAAACTGGGTTTTGATAACTGGGTTTTGATTAGGTATTAAAGTAAGTGCTTCGGAAATGGAATCAATAGCTGATTGACGATAAACAGGATTCACACATTTACCAGCAGCATTTATCTCCACTGGTGGTGGATTAACAGGTGCTTGAGCTTGTGAAAAATTCGGTTGAAAATACACCATCATCGAAGCCATCACCCCTTTCCAAACCGGACGAGAGAACATTTTCCAAGATAACTCATGGGTAAATTCTACCTGTTCCAAATGAGCTATTCCGCAAAAATCACCTTTATTTTCTCGAATTAGTTTATCAATCTCTCCCGACTGCAAATTCCGGATATCGTGAACCTGCTTTTTACAAGAACTACAGAAAAAAGCTTGTTCAGAAATTGCAATTCCCGCTTTAAAAGGTAAGTAGAGATGAGGCTGCATAAAATCCTGAATGAATCTGGAAGGTAAGAAAATTAGGTTTCAGTTTGCTAATTGGGGTATGTGATAATTAGCTGATGCGCTAGTGTGCTAATGGAAAAGTACATAGCCTCAAACACTATCTAAATCTATACAGCACATCAACACACCATCTTAATGTGGTAATTAGCTGATGTGCTAGTGTGCTAATGGAAAAGTACACAGCCTCAAACACTATCTAAATCTAAACAGTACATCAACAAACCATCTTAATGTGCTAATTAGCTGATGCGCTAGTTCTAATGGAAAAGTACATAGCCTCAAACACTATCTAAATCTAAACAGCACATCAACAAACCATCTTAATGTGCTAATTAGCTGATGTGCTAGTGTGCTAATGGAAAAGTACACAGCCTCAAACACTATCTAAATCTAAACAGCACATCAACACACCAGCACACTAGCACATTTATTTATCTTTGCCCGAAAGCCACCTGTATGTCGCACCACCACCACGAGGAAGATCATTTAAAAAGTTCGGCATTTATCTCCGATATCGTAATAGGAATGGCCGATGGATTAACTGTTCCATTTGCCTTAGCGGCAGGTTTAAGTGGTGCAGCTCAAAGCAATGATGTTGTTATTACTGCAGGTATTGCCGAAATTGTAGCTGGTAGTATAGCTATGGGCTTAGGTGGTTATTTGGCGGGTAAGACAGAACAAGAACACTACGCATCCGAATGGAAACGTGAGGCGGAAGAAGTAGAGCGCATTCCGGAACGCGAAAAAGCAGAAGTGCGTGAGGTATTTGCTGAATATGGCTTAAGTGAAGAAACCCAACATCTCATTGCAGATGAAATGGCCAAGGATAAAAAGAAGTGGATCGAATTTATGATGCGCTTCGAATTGGGTTTAGAAGAACCACATATCAATCGTGCTCGCAACAGTGCCGCAACCATTGGAATAGCTTACATCGTAGGTGGAGTTATACCACTTAGTGGTTATGTTGTTACCGATACACCCAATTCGGGTTTGATGATTTCAGCTATTCTTACCGTTTTGTGTTTATTTATTTTCGGGTATTATAAGAGTAAAGTTACCGGACAACCGGCCATTAAAGGTGC
>JBIKOC010000089.1:0-6396 GCA_044358335.1 Flavobacteriales bacterium
TCCTGAGGTTTAGAACCGTTGAAAAGGACTTTTTGTTCGAGCCCTTCGCGATCGATGAGGAAGAATCCGAACAAGTTTGCGTTTTGTTCAGGGTTGTATTCAAGTGGTTTTTCTTTGTTCAGTTTACCCACCACGTGGAATTCCTGATTAGGTGCTTCCATGGCTTCTTTGAAAGATGCGTAGGTACTTGAATCGGAGAATGTGCTGAGTATCATACCAATTGCTAATGCAATGACTAGGATACCGATGATATGAATCTTTTTCATTCTTTTTCAGATTTACGCTGTTCTTTTTCGATGCGACTTATTTTGCGGTCGAGGCGGATGAGGAAAAATACGATACCAGTAAACACAATAGAAAGAATTGCGACTACCACGTATATCTTACCATCGGCACGAAAAGTATCGGCCATTTCAACCTCATTCTGAGCCATTAGCCCAGAACTGAGAAATAAAGTGATTAACAGAAGAAAGCGTTTAAATGACATGAGTAGAGTTACTATCGGGACGTGAAAACTGTTTGCGTAGTTGCTTGTAGCGCACAATGGACGAACGGATGGAAATATTGGCAATCCAAAGTCCGGTCATAATCCAACCAAAAACAGCTGGATAGAAAACCATGCGCATATTTTTATCAAGGTCGTATGAGCTAAAGGCGGGATTACCACCATTTCCAGGATGGAGAGAATCGACTTTATTCATGCGTGGATACACCACCAAGAATACAATCAACAGTACGAATGCGAAGATGTTGTAAACGGCTGCCACGCGAGCACGTTTTTGTTCTTCATCCATCGAATTACGTAGGATGATGTAGGCAAAATAAATAAGTAGAGAAATCGCAGCACCATTGAGTTTCGGATCATTCACCCACCAAGCACCCCAGGTGAAATGTGCCCAAACACTTCCCGTTATTATTCCTAACATACCAAGTAGAATACCTACATGTGAGTAATGTTCGGCTTTGATATCATCTTCGAAACGACCGTTCGACAAATAACGAATGCTAAAAACCAATGAAGCTCCAAGGATGAATATCATCGAAAACCACATGGTTACATGGAAATAGAGGTTCCGAATGGTTTCGTGCAAGATGGGTAAGCGAGGAACGGTGCCTAAAAATCCCATGATAATGGAATAGAAAACCAAACAAACACCCAGCATTTTCCACCAGTTTCGTGATAGGAATGATGCAGAGGCAGGCGATTGTGACATATAGCTTGATTCGGTTGAGTTGGCAAAATTAGTCAATAATGCAATCAGTTGCTTGGTGTAAAAGGATCTAATAAATCAACAATCTTACGATGGATTATGAACTGATTTTTTCCATATTGCAGAAAAACTAGCTAATCTATATGCAATACAATTCTCCACTCGACTCTAATCAACGAAATCAAACAACTTCCATCGATGAATTAGCATTGTCATATCTATTAAAAACCTCCAAATGGTCGAAATTTTTAGCGATCCTAGGTTTTGTCCTGGTTGGCTTCTTAGTATTGTTAGCTATCATTATGGGTACTGTACTAGGAAACTCCATTCCCAATGTTCCGGGTTTTGTAGTCACCATCGTGTACTTAGTTATTGCTGGTATTCTTGTCCCGCCGATGCTTTCTCTTATGCGTTTTTCTAATTTTATTCAGCAGGCTGTTTCGCAAAGAGATAATGCTATGCTGACTGAGGCATTTGGGCAACTCCATTCACATTACCGCTTTATCGGAATCATGAATATTGTTGTTATTGGGTTGTATATCCTCGCTTTTTTGGGAGGTGTGGGGTCTTCGTTAATTAGTTAAATCCTCTGGCTGAAAATCCTCTGGCTGAAAATCCACTGGCAGTGAATCCTCTGGCTGAAAATCCTCGGACTGAAGTCCGAGTTTGCTGGGGTTAGATTAAGCCGCGAGCTTTTAATTCGAGGTATTTGTTTACTGTATTGACAGAGAGATCCGCAGGACGTGTGTATATGGTTTGAATGCCATGTTGACGTAGCAGCTGAACCAATCCAAGTTTCATGGTAACATGCTTACGGGCGGTGGTTTGAATGTAGATTTCTTCTAAGTTTTTACCTGCTTGTTGAGCTAAGTCGGAGATGTCGGTGTTTTCGAAAAATATCACGACCAACAAATGCAGCTTATTGATTTTACGAAGCAGTGGTAATGCGCGTTCTAATGCATGCTGACTTTCGAAATTGGTATACAAAAACAACAAACTACGTGAAGAAATCCGGCCACGAACAGCGGTATATAACAACTCGTAATTAGGTTCTAAGTCCTTTTCTGCCAGCTGATACAAAGCTTCCAACATGCGTTTCATATGCGAACGCGAACGTTCTGCTGGCACAACCGTAACTGCATGACTGGAAAAGTGAATCAGTCCGGCTTTATCTTGCTTTCTTAACGCAATATTGGAAATCACCAAGCTGGTATTGATTGAATAATCGAGCAAGCTTAATCCATCAAAAGGTAATTCCATCGACCGACTTTGATCTATCACGCTGAAAATCTGCTGCGATTTCTCATCCTCGTATTGATTCACCATGAGTTTACCTCGTCGACTGGTAGCTTTCCAGTTAACACTTCGGTACTCATCACCACTTACATATTCCTTGATTTGCTCGAACTCATAGCTATGTCCGATGCGTCGTATTTTTCGAATTCCACGGGTTGAATTCAGATCGGCAAAGGTGCGAAGCTCGAATTGCTTCATTTCAACAACTGATGGCATCACTGCTAACTCCTTACTCAATTCAATTTCGAAACGACGATTGAGAAGTCCGATGCGGGTTTGAACAAACAATATCACATTCCCAAAACGATACACACCACGTTTAAGCGGACGAATGGAATAGCTTAGTCGAACAATTGCTCCAGCCGAAATATTCGCTCGCATGCTAAAATCACGCTTCTGCAATTGTTCCGGTAATTCATCGATTATTTCTGCACGAAGAATTTGGGAGGAAAGATTGGCAATCGACAATTGAACTTCCTGTTTGGCACCTAATGACAAAATCCTCGGAACAACCCGCGAAGCTTGAAAACGAATGCCGGTTACATACAACATCACCCCTTCACCAATCGTAAATGCCAAAACAAGGGCAAGTGCAATTTGTGCAATCGGAAAAACAATTTCCCAGGCAAAAGACAAAGCAAAAAGTCCTGCTACTATTCCCAAGGAGTAGTTAAACCGAGAAGTTGGCTGTATGGAGCGAAGTAATTTCATTAACGAGGAACTTCGGTCTGCTGAAGGATGCGTTTGATTACTTGAATGGTATCTAAACCTTCCATTTCACGATCGGGGCTTAATTGAATACGGTGATTGAGCACTGGAATTGCCACCTGGCGGATATCATCCGGAATGACGAATGATCGTCCGTTTATAGCTGCAAAAGCTTTCGAGGCGCGCAAAATAGCTAGCGAAGCACGAGGTGAAGCTCCCAAGAATAGATCGCTGTCGTTGCGCGTTTGATGCACGATTTGAGCGATGTATTGCAATAACTCATCTTTGATGTAAACCTGCTCCACCAGCTGACGAATTTTAGCAATATCATCTGAATTCAAAATCGATTTCAGGTTGTTGAGGTAAGCCTTATTGAAATCGTCGCGGAAGCGGGAAAGAATGGCAATTTCTTGATTTAGATTTGGGTACTCGATGCGGATTCGGAAAAGAAATCGATCGAGTTGAGCTTCTGGAAGTCGGTATGTGCCTTCTTGTTCGATGGGATTTTGGGTAGCCAATACAATGAACGGACTTGCTAAATCGTAAGTAGTACCATCGACGGTAATTTGCTGTTCTTCCATCACTTCAAACAAGGCAGCCTGAGTTTTAGCTGGGGCGCGGTTTATCTCATCAATGAGTACCACATTGGCGAAAACAGGACCGCGGTTAAAGGTGAACTCGGAAGTTTTAAGGTTGAACACACTCGTGCCCGTAACATCCGAAGGCATCAAATCGGGCGTGAATTGAATACGTGAATAGTCGAGCTGGAGCGTCTTTGCCAGCAATTTGGCACTTAAGGTTTTGGCAATTCCCGGAACACCTTCGAGCAGTAAATGTCCTCCGGCGAATAATCCGGTAAGGAGCTGAGTTACGAGTTCGTCTTGACCAATCAACACTTTACCAATCTCGTCACGAATTGCGTCAGCTGCTTGCATTACGGGTAAAACGGCGAGTTCGGGACCTTCAGCCAAGGGATAAGCTGCTTCATTCTGTTCAGATGAATTAAGCTCGGGAAGTTCGGTAGATTCGGATGTTTCGTTTTCTGTGCTCATCGGGCAAGGGAATAAAACTGGGATAGAATTTTATAAAATGCGAGGATTTCTTTGTCGCTTAATTCCACATAAGGTTTTAAGCGAGATGATTCATCGCGAATGGATTGTAAAAGGGTAATCGGGACACCCGAACGTTGCGAAATGAGTTGGATGTTTTCTTCGTTAAGCTCTTGAATGGGGATGCGGTACTTTTCACGAATGAAACTATAAAAATAGCGCATTTGGTGGCGAAGTAGAGTAGGGTGACTGCGTTGATGAAAATACAAACGACCAATGGCTTGAACAAATTCGAGCGAGCTATTTCGAGGAGATTCGATTACTGGAATGACCCGTTGTTTGCGTCGTGTATTGAAAAGTAGATACATCAAAGCAAGCAGAAGAATCACGTATAAACTCCAACGAAGCGACTTATTTCCTAGGATGAAACTAAGAGGAGTTTCATTCGGCTCCTCCATTTTTTCCATTCCTTGTTCATCGTGTTCAACGCGGTGATATTCATCCCAATAAATGGTGGCTTGAGGCAAATAGCTGAGCACTTTTGCAGCATAATTAGCTCGACTCGCTTGAATGAGATGATAATTGGTGAATTGAATGGGACTAGCATGCAGATAAAAGGTCCCATTTCCATGTTTTACCCGAATGAAATTCACGTAGTTAGGTTCGAAATACCCAAGAGGTTCATACTTACTCTGCTCGCAAAATTGAGTGGAATCGAAACAACCAAAGTCGTAGGAAACACGTTTGTCGTTTTCTTGAAAATGATAAGGAATACCCGTTTCTTCTCGTAATTCTGGATGATAGAAATTGGCTTTTACTAATGTGTCGTAAAAATAAAATGTGTTGGAATTATTCGCATTGATACATAAGCTGTCGTATAGTTCCGACATGAGTGTTTTTGGAAATGCTTTCGCAGAAATAAATGCTGTATTTCCTTGAGCAACCCAATTTAAAAGTTGATGTTGTTCTTCTTCGAACAAGTATGCCTCTTTACCTACAAAAAAATAAATTCCCTTATCGCTCAATTTCAACGAATCATCTTTCCACGATTTAGTTAATTCCTTGAATTTGAAATTTGGGTTGTAGGATTCGAGTATTTCATGAATCACATACGAACCATAGGGTTGTTGATCATTTGGTTTGTATGTTTCGTACCAATTGAAATAGGGAGAGGAATTGTTGCTGATGTATATAAAAATACCCACCAACACCAATGCTAGAAACCCGATAAGTAATCCGTTAGGGGACTTTTTCATTCGCGGCTCCCTTCCTGTTTACGACCGATTTCCTGCCTGAATTGCATGAATCGCGGTTCTAATTTGCGATAGGTTTTTTCGTCTGGTGGCGTAAAGCTGTACCAACTTTTCTCGAACCAACGAGTTAAATCGCGGAATGGTCGAAACAGTGGCGTGTTTCGTAATTCAGCCACATAATCAGCATTGGTTTTATCTTTTTTCCAGCGGATTAATTTTTCGCGGTGAAGGTCTGCTAGCGTTTGAAGATAGAGCAATCGAACAGCAAATGCATAATTCCCTGTTCGCAAACATTCCTCGAGTTTTTGTTGCAGAATTTGTTCGGGTGATGCTTCCTTTTCAATATCCACTTGCAACCAATCGGGATCTTCCTTTAATCGTGGATTGGTTTGTTTGGCCTGCTTGATAATGAGCATAATCAACACAACCAAAACAAGCAGAATGACTATAATAAGCACCACTTGTCCGATTCCTAAAAAAGAAGATTTTCCGGATGTATCGACCTCTTGTTTGATAGGCTTTTTTTCTTCCTTTTTAGGTTGAGGTGGTTCCTTATAATCGAGCCCTTGAATCACCCTTTGGTAAAGCTTTTCATCAAATTGCTTTTTACCCGTTTTTTCGTTTTTGTATAATTGGCTTAAGCTATCGTGGGAAAATCCAGCAGGTTTTCCATCAAAAGTCCCTTCCTCATTATTTATACTAATTGTTTCCTCCTCCTCATCATTATCAACGATAACCGAGTCAACTACCTGTTCATCAACTAAGATAGTATCTGATTGTTGAGCAGTTAATAACTGACAAAACAGAAAACACAATCCCGCCAAAATGCTGTGAATCTGTTTCATTCGTTTACCAAACCAGCTTTACGTAAACGTTCAA
>JBIKOC010000090.1:0-6373 GCA_044358335.1 Flavobacteriales bacterium
AAAACTATATTAGGTGACAATCCTGAATTGATGGAGGAAATAGAAGGTCGTATCCGTGAGGCAATTGCCGGACCGGTAGAGGCTTAACATCAGCACATTTCTCATTTTAACAGGCCCTGCAAAGACGTAACAGTTTTTTGCAGGGCTTTTTTCTGACGGAACATCAAAATTGTTTCTAAATCAAGACTCATCTTTCTGTTTCTTTGTTCCATGAAGCTGAGAAACCTTCCATTACATTATTTCACTGTAGCAATTTTCATCAGTTGGGTATTCATTTCTTGTGGAGGTAATCCCGAGAATGATCTAACTACCCCAGCTGGAATCGCAGCCGCTCTTGCCGAAGATTCAACCAATCCTGAAGCATTACATGCGCGTGCTCGAATGTACATCACGCGTAATCGCCCCGACTCAGCATTAACCGATGTGCTTAAAGCCATTGATCGCGACTCAAGTGTGTCTGGTTATTTTGTGACTTTAGGTGATGCTTACTTGATGGTTAATCAAACTCGTTATACGCGACAAGCTTTAGAACGTGCCATTCGATTAGAACCCGGAAACAAAGACGCTCACATGAAATTAGCTGAGTTGTTTTTGTATGTCGAAATGCGTCAAGAAGCTATAAATGAAGTGAATGAAGTTCTGAAAATCGATCGTAACAATCCCAAAGGATACTATCTCAAAGGAATAATTTACAAAGAATCAGGTGATACCAGTTTAGCTGTATCGAGCTTCATGACTACCATCGAGCAAGATCCTAAATATGTGTTGGCGTATGAACAAATCGGTTTAATCTATGCTGGAGCAGGAAATCCACGAGCAATTGATTATTACCAATCAGCTCTACGACTTGATCCTAAAAATTCGCTCACTCGATACAATTTGGGCATGTTCTATCAGGAAACAGGTCAATTTGATAAAGCTATGGAAACCTATCAGGAGTTAATTGAAATGGATAAATCTTTTCCAAATAGCTACTACAACATGGGGTTTATATTATTTGAATACAAAAATGATATCCAGGCTGCTCTTCCCATGTTCGAGAAAGCTGCTACTGCTGGAGGAAAATACCCTGCAGCTGTTTATATGATTGGTGTTTGTCAGGAGAAACTTGGAAATAAAGAACAAGCAATTGCAAACTATCGCCAAGTACTTACGCTAGATTCTAGATTGGAAAGTGCACGAGAAGGTTTAACTCGTTTAGGTGTAAAACCTTAAGTTTTATCTAGCTAATATTTTCCCAACTTTCCTAATACACCGTTCGGCTTAGCTATCTTTGCCGCATGCTTTCTCTCACTCTGCCTCTGATTCTGATCAATGCTGTCGTATCTATTTCGGCTTTTAGTAAATCCGAAATCATGGCTCGCTATCAGTTCAATGCATACATGATTTACCATCGGAAACAATGGTATCGGTTTATCACTCATGCATTTTTGCATGCCGACTGGATGCATTTGCTTGTCAACATGTTCGTTTTATACACGTTTGGGCAGTTTGTGGAAATGAATCTAGCTTATCATTTTGGATCCATCTCACCACTGATATATCTGCTCTTGTATTTCGGTGCTATCATCGTATCATCTATAAGCACCTACCGCAAGCATAAAGAAGATCACTGGTACAATGCCGTTGGAGCTTCTGGAGCTGTATCAGCAGTAATGTTTTCGAGTGTGGTTTTTGGACCATTTATGAAAATCTACCTGTATGGTATTCTGCCACTTCCTGCTATCATCTGGGCACTTATCTATGTAGGTTATAGCGTATATATGAGCAATCGTGCAAGCGACAATATCAATCACGATGCGCATCTCTGGGGTGGATTTTATGGTATGTTTCTCACGCTAGTTCTCAGTCCGGATATAGCTCGTAATTTCATCAGTCAAATCACCGATTTTATCCGATGAAGAATAAGGCCGTTTTTTTAGACCGAGATGGTGTTGTTAATCGGGAATTGGGCGATTATATTCTCCGCTACGAAGAATTTGAAATTCTGCCCGAACTCATTCCTTTTCTCTACGAAGTAAAACAGCGTGGATATAAAGTCATTATCATAACCAATCAAGCTGGGATTGCAAAAGGACTTTACGATCATAAATTAGTTGATGCCTGCCATTCTTTCTTAATCGAAGAACTTGCTGGTCATGGTTTACAGTTAGATGAGATATACTATTGTCCGCATCATCCCGATTTTGGGAACTGCTTATGCAGAAAGCCGAAGAGTTTACTGATAGAGAAAGCGCTTGCTCGTTTCGATCTTGATCCAACGGCTAGTTTGATGATTGGGGATAAACCTCGAGATGTAGAAGCGGCTAATGGTGCGGGTGTTCGAGGTTTTTTAGTTCCACCTAATCCTACATTAGATCAATTACTTGAATGCCTGAATTCATGACTAAACTGATTTGTTTCAATGGTTCGTTTATACCCGAAGGGGAATGGATGATGGGCACTTCAAACCGTGGCTTTCGTTATGGTGATGGCGTCTTTGAAACAATACGCATGCAGTCGGGGCAATTGTTTTTTGTGGATGATCACTTTGAACGTCTAGTAGGTGGCATGTATACGTTAGGTTTGGATACAACCTTTCTCAATCCAATTCAATTGTGTAGTGAAATGTTGGAATTATGCAGCCGATTAAACTACGAACAGGCTCGCGTACGCATCAACATCTTTAGAAACGAAGGCGGAAATTATCGTCCAACTACCGATTTATGTAGTTATTTAATCACAGCTGATCCCTTAGAGAATTCTATCTATACCATCAACGAAAAGGGACTTCGACTCGGTCTTTATTCGGAGATTCGGAAGCCGGTAAATAGTTTGTCGGGCATTAAATCTTCCAATGCTTTATTGTACGTTTTGGCTGCAAGATATGCTCGTGATAATGGTTGGGACGATGCTGTTTTATTGAACGAATACGGACGGATTTGCGAAGCTACAGCATCTAATATTTTTTTAGTCTTACCCGATAAACGCATATTAACTCCACCCATTGCCGAAGGAATTTTACCGGGTGTTATGCGGAAGAACTTAATACGTTGGATGCGAGAGAACGGCTACCAAGTTGAAGAGGCCATTTTATTGACCGATGATTTTTATCGGGCAGATGAAGTATTTTTAAGCAATTCGATTCAAGGAATTCGCTGGGTTATTGGATTTAGAGAAAGACGCTATTTCAGTTCATTCTCTAGAAGTTTGGTTGATGCCTTAAATACGCGAGTATCGGTTTAATTTAAGGTTGGATCTTCCGGATAGTTCGACCAGATTGCCAGTTCGCTGTGGCTTTGTTTAAGTAATTCACTCCAAAGTGATTCAGGACGCATATTGAGCAAGGTTTTCGGGCGCTCAAATACTAACCAAGAATCTTCTTCCATTTCGAAATCTAATTGACCTGTATCCCAACCTGAGTATCCAGCGAAGAAACGAACCTGATCGGGTTGAATCAAACCCATTCCAGCAAGATTTCTGAGTTTTTCATAGTTCCCGCCATAGTGAATACCATCACCAATTTCAAAGGCACTATCAATAAGATGCGGAACAGTATGGATGAAGAATAGCGAATTACTTTCTACTGGTCCACCGAAATACACAGGACTTTCAAATTCTGGGAATTCGCTTATGAGTTCATGTATTTGGTAACCAACCGGTTTGTTCATGATAAAACCCATCGAACCTTTTTCTGAATTCTCGGCTAAAAGAATTACAGCTCGCTTAAAAAATGAATCATTTAAAAAGGGTTCCGAAAGCAGTATCCTGCCTTTATCGGGAGGTAGCAGGTTCATTTTCATGGGTGCATTTTTTTAATAGAACGGGAATTGATAATAAAAAGTTACTGAATGCCCCGTTGATAGTTCAATACAATAAAATGACATTGTCAGGAAAAACCGGATTCTTGTTTCATTAATATTCCTGATAAAGATCAGTTATGGTTTGATTCAAATTGCTCAATTTCGCTTCATAAAATTTCGATTATGCAAGATCGTATTCAAGAATTAAGAAAAGAATACCGCAAAGAAGAATTGGATGAGTCGGCTACACATGATAATCCAATTATTCAGTTTCGGAAGTGGTTTCAAGAAGCATTAGATGTAAAGCTGAATGAACCTAATGCGATGATGTTAGCTACTGTTAATGAGCACGGAAGGCCATCGGCTCGCATTGTTTTACTAAAAGACATAACTGATATAGGAATTACTTTTTACACCAATTATTTAAGTCGAAAAGGCAAGGAGATAGCTGGACAAGAATACGCATGTGTCACATTCTTCTGGCCCGAGTTAGAGCGCCAGATTCGATTTGAAGGTAAACTATCAAAAGTAGATGCGAAGATTTCGGATGATTATTTTGCTATCCGCCCACGTGGAAGTCAAATTGGAGCTTGGTCATCACCACAAAGTCAGCAGATTCAGTCACGTTCAATTTTAGAAGAGAACGAACGGAAGTTTATTCAACAATTTGAAGGAAAAGATGTTCCTCGTCCCGAACATTGGGGTGGTTATCAACTAGAGCCTGATTATGTTGAATTCTGGCAAGGGCGCGAGAATCGAATGCATGATCGTATTTGTTACAGCTTGAAAAATGAAGCTTGGGATCGTTTTCGAGTAGCTCCTTAGTTTAACGAGCTGCTTGGAATAAACCTTTCGAAATCCCAGCAAATACACAAAGCTTGAACAATAAACGGGCTCCCACATTGGCGTCCCATTCATCTTCACCCGGAGCTACTTCATTCAGGTCGAAGCCAATAATCTCTTTTCCACTTCGAGCCAATTCCCCCAATAAATAAATAGCTTGGTGATATTCTAATCCACCTGCTACTGGAGTGCCGGTATTGGGACAAAGTTTGGGGTCTAAACCGTCGATGTCGAAGCTAACATATACGTGTTGAGGAAGATAACTTATGATTTCAGCAACTTGATCTTTCCAGGTTTTACCATTGTAAGCGTTGAATTTGAGCTGATCGTCGAAGAATGTTTTAACGCGAGGCGAATGATTATTCATCACTTGAATTTCCTCTTCGCAGTAATCACGAATGCCAACCTGAATTAACTGAGTTACTTGTGGAATCTTGAGCGCATTATACATGATTGATGCATGCGAGTATGTGAAGCCTTCGTAGGCAATACGCAAGTCCATGTGAGCATCAATTTGAAGGATTCCAAAGGAAGGATATCGTTTTGCCAGCGCCTGCATAAAACCAAGCGGAGTGCTATGATCACCACCAAGTAAACCCACCAATTTACCTGCAGCAAGCCACTTTGAACAAGCCGATTCAACAGAGGCATTCATCTGTTCGCAAGCAGAACTGATGGTGGCAAGTAATTCTTCCCCGTGTTCTTGAGGAGTTCCGTTCGATAATGACTCGATATGTAATTCTGCTCGATCTCGTAAGACTAAGCTTTGCTCTTTTATTTCTTCATCTTCGGGAAGTAAGTGAATACCTGATTTCCATGCTGCTGGAGCATCTGGATCGAATAAATCTACCTGAAGACTAGCTTCCAAAATTGATGCTGGTCCTTCGGCTGTTCCACCACCATAACTAACAGTAACTTCCCAAGGAACGGGAATAATGACAATATCCGATTCTTCGGCATTAAAGGGTAGTCCGAAGAGATTACTTCCGAGTTGGCCTGGCCCATTAGGGTCGAATTGAGCAATTTTTTCTGCTTTTGTCATGAGGATAGGATGGGGCAAAAATAAAAAACCCTCCACAAAGGGAGGGTTTTTCAATCTTATAGGAGTGAATTATTTCACTTTACCAGAAAGTTCGCTACCAGCTTTGAATTTAACAACTTTTTTAGCTGAAATTTTGATTTCTTTTCCAGTTTGTGGGTTACGGCCTTTACGAGCAGCACGAGAAGAAACTGAGAAAGAACCGAATCCAACTAGAGCAACACGGTCACCTTTTTTCAAGGCACCAGTAGTAGCTGTAATAAAAGCGTCTAATGCTTTTTTAGCGTCAACTTTAGAAAGTTCTGCGTTAGATGCAATTGCATCAATAAGTTCTGCTTTGTTCATGATGTTTTGGTTTTGAGTGTTTTATAATGTTTTTGTTCTCTAGAAGCAAATTTATTGGAATTTCAATCCCAACCAATAGGTAAACCCCTGAAACCCCTGATTTTGTTGATAAATGCAGGCTTTTGTTAATAACTCCGGCCTGAAACTCACTATTTACGGGGGTTTGTGTAATATTTATGTAAGAAAACCCTGATATTTAGTTCATTCCAAGCACATTTTTTCGCGATTTCGGAACCCAATAAGGAATTCTCGAGCGATCATTCTTCTTTTCCCAGCTAATTGTAGCTCTAAAATCTCTATCCAGCCATCATTACAGCATACATATATATGTGTATCAGCCAGTATAGCGACTGTTCCAGGATTT
>JBIKOC010000092.1:0-6356 GCA_044358335.1 Flavobacteriales bacterium
ATTGTTCGTGATGAACTTTTCTTCAGCTTTCGACTATGCCTTTGTCTGCCACTATTGTTTGACTTCCGAACTTTAATTTCTTTAAAATGACTAAGCAATTTTTCCTTTTAATTTTTCTTTTGGGTATATTTAGTTTTACAACATCTGCTCAAATTACAAACAATTGGTCGTATTATTTAGAAGGTATTTCATCAGCTGATGTTCTCGATATGTCGGTTGATGATGCTGGAAATATCTATGTTTTAGGGGATTTTTATTCCAAGCTTAAATTGCCCGATCACGCAGATGTGAAAAATATAAATTATGATCATGCTGGGTTTTTTCTGAAATTATCGAAAGATGGAAAAACCAAATGGGTGCTGCCTTTTATGGGAAAGCATTATACACACATGGATGCGGTAAAGGTTTTATCGGATGGGAATATTCTCATTTCGGGCAGACACGATATGGAAATGAAATTACCTTCTATTTCGAAGGGTAGTAAAACCTCTTCCCCAGGAACTTTTATGGCCGTTTACACTCCTGAAGGGAACCTAGTTTGGAATAAAAACATGTCCACTTTATATGGCGCATTTACCAGTATTGCCTCTGATCGGTTGGGGAATTTTTATGTAGCAGGATTTTATCATTATAGCTCAAGTGCTAAAGAATTACATCTCCCTTCCACCAAAGGACCTTTCGTTGAATTTCTACTTAAATACTCCAATCAAGGTGAATTAAAATGGGAGAAATACATGAAGCATCGATTAATGGATTACAATTTCACTCTAAAACCTTTGGTGCGTGTTGGTGGTGATGAATTACCCGTGATGAGTAGTGTATTTTGTAAAGGCATGATCATCGATGAAAAAGATAGTATGCTGACGAGTAAACCCGAAGACGAACGGGATATTTATTTTATAAAGTGGAATCAAGATGGAACACCACTTTGGAAGAAACAAATGGGAGGATTTTCTTCTCAATGGCTTGGTGGATTTGATATTGACGAAAAAGGAAATGTATTTGGGACAGGAGGTTTTTTCCGAGAATTTGTCGTGAAAGAATCGGAAATATCTGCTAGTTCAAACGAATACAAAACCAAGGAAGGACAAGGATTTGTGATTTTTTCTATGGATAAAGATGGTCAGTTGCTTGATTTACATGGGCATAACGAAAATTTTTATTTGGCGACTCCTCATCCGAATGATTTTAAATTATTAGAAGATGGTCGGCAAATAATAGCTGGAACTTTTTGGGATACGATACGATATGCAAAAGCAGATGGAAAGGAAATTATGGTTGGAGGATGGCCAATAAACAATAATGCTTTAGCCGGAATTTGGGATGAGCGTGGTAATTTAGATACCTTATGGTTACCCATTTTCGCTAAAAATGGTTGGGTGAGTTCTACTCATATTGCTCGAAATAAAAATCAATTAGTAATGAGCTTTTTTTCTTTTCACGATATTTTAGTAAAAATTCAAGGAAAGGAAAAAACCATAAAAAGCAGCAACGACGGCAGGAATTCGCTTATCGTTTCCATGAATATACCTGAGAAGCGAAAAGAAGATGAGGAATTATTGGTTGAGGCTTGTTCGGAGGAAATGTTATTAAAACCATTAATTAGCCAACAACTTCCAACACGGGAAAGCATTTTGGCTTTTGTAAAAGGGGCAGGAAATTCAGTGAGTGATTTAACTGATGTGACGAACACAAACACACATTTTGCTGATTCACTTGTTGTAGTAGTTGATACGCAAGCTGTTTCGTCTATTACCAATAATCAAAACTATGGACGAGGTGGACAGTTAGTTCCTGAATGCAGCGTTTTTCCAAATCCAACCGTAGGTCCATTTCAGTTTCGAGTGAAGGCATTTAGTGGGGATATTTCGATTCGGATTTATAGTAGTACCGGTTGTTTGCTGTATGCGCAGGATGTGCGATTAGATGGTGGAGAATATAAGCAGCAGTTCGATTTATCATCGGTTGCAGCTGGAACGTATTTAATGGTGGTGCAGGGAGCAGGAATGAAGAAAGTTTTTCGGATGATTCGAAGTTGACTTATTTCCAGATGTGAAAGTTGAAACGGAATTTTCGGTTTTCGAGCAATGAGCGCCAATCGACAAATAACAATGCAGCTATTAAAAGGAATCCGATAATTAATGACGAGATAGATTTCCATGAAATGCTACCCTCGAGGAGTTGAGGAAGATTGTCGGCCGTGTATTTACCCGCAAATACAGAAATAGAATCGCTGATGAATTTACCAATAATAAAACCGGGAAGAATGAGATAGGGTTTCATTTTAGCCATTCCGCCAGCAATAAACAATGGAGTAGTAGGCAAGGGAAGAAGTGAATAGGTTAGAATGGCGAGGTGACTTCTCCAACCTTTTGATTTTAGCTTTTTACCCAAGAATTGCACATCGGCATTTTTTTTCGGATTGAATAAAGCGCCCGCCACATGTGGAATGTATAGCGTTAAGATGTATCGTCCTAAAATAGATCCTAAAACACCTACCGAAATAACAATCCACACATCGAGGTTGAAATAGATTTGCAGGAAAACCATAGCTACAAATGCAGGCGGTAGTGGCAATGGAACTACATCGAAAAGAAATGCTGCTAGAAATACGAGTAAATAATATTGACACATAGTTAAATCGAATATACGGAATCTGTTTGGTGTTGGTTGGTTGAATTATTCCTAATTAATATTTATTGGTGTATACGAAATGAATTATTGCTCCGTTTTGAAAATCAAGATGCAACACGATTACCTGAAATCTACAGACTATGAACAGCAAAGGAACTCATATTCCCTTGGAGCATCATTTAGGCAGGGAACAGGTGAACAATTCTGCAAAAGAATCTATCTCTAAGCAGGAAACTATACGAATATCTCGTCCATTGAGCGAGCGGTTACAACACTTTTTAGAGCAACTCGATCTATCACTTCGTAGGATAGATGCAGGGTTGATGTAATATTTGGGGCATTGATTGATTCGATAGCCAATAGCGTATGCCGTTTTACAGCTAAATGAAGTTGGCGATTTCGAAGTGTAAAATCATCTGACAGCTATGAACTTGATACGAAGCAAAAGGCTTCATTTAACCAATGAACCGCCGATTTCTTGAGGGCTCTGTTACCACCAGTGCTTCCGTTTATGTTTTGATTTCTAAAGCTTTTTACTTTCTCCCTGCATTTGATTTCATAAAATGAATATGCAAACTGACCTCTATTATACACCCATCAGTTTCGCAACAATCGAAGCAACTTCTACTGCTGCTTCATTTGGTAAATATGCCGTATCACTAATACCTGAAATTACTCGTGTAATATCGTGATCGACTTTGCCACGGTAATTCCAAGTTGAAGCTGATGCTGCAGTAATATAGACTGAGAAATTGCGGTGCATAGTACCGGGGCGCTCGCCAATGATATGTACAACACAATGTTTGCTCAACCCCTCTTTCCCAAAAAGTAGCTCCCCAACCTCATAGCCAGCACGCAAACGTCCGTTCTTAATCACAATGGGCGCTTCAGCAATAGTTAAATTGAGAGAAGCCAAATTTTTGTAGACGGCAGGAAGAAATGTTTCTAGATGATATTCATCCATAAGTGATCGGGTATTCAAGCCGTCGGAAATGATAATCTGCACATCAGGTGTATTCTTTTTGAGCCTTTTACTCAAGCTTTGAATTACCAGTAAACTTTCGGGTGAAATTCGCTCACCGCTAGCAGGGTGATACACATAGTCAATTCTGTTGTTCGACGTTGATGCTATTACAATAGCATTTCTTATGGACTGCAGATAGGATGGCTCCCATTCAGTCCACAAACAATATTTGGCGTCTTTATACAACTCCCGAATTTCGCGATCTAGTGAAGGCTGCATTTGCCAAGTCTTTTCTCCAAATCCTTCTGCAATAGGTACGCCGCGTTTGCGGACCCGTTCGATGGCTGCTTTGCCTTCAAACAATATTGTCTCATCACTTCGAATATCACCTTTTGCTCTACAATAGCGCAAGTAAACTTGATTGGGCTGACCAAAAAGGGCGGTTGGTTTATTGTCTACACCAATTATATTTATACGTTTAAAAAAATCCCACATCGCATCATTTACCTTGTAGCCAAATTGCTCCCGCACCCGCACGTGGTCGGCAAAAGAAGTGGTAAGGTAGCTTAACATAGGGTCGTTTTTTGTTGGCAGAGCCATGAAATAGGCAGGATTGGCGGGCATAATCTGATCAATGCACCAATCAAGATCATCTAGGGTAACGTCCATGTGCAGCGTCGTGCAGATGTCTAGTCCAATAGTAAGCCCATGAAGTTTGCCCATTACAAGGTCCTCCAGGCAACAGCGGACAAGTTGCTCTTTGGTGCGGAATACTTCCGGGCCTATGAATCCAGCGACATCATTAAGAAATACCCAAGGAACGGTATTGTTATTTTTGTGTTTGCCAAGACCTTGCTTTAATGCACGCAGAAATCCGTATTTGCGGGATTCATGTACGACCATATCGAAACCTTCTCCGTGGCCGTTGGTACCGTCGGCTCCCTGACCAGTTTCTGCGTAAAGGCCATACTGATTGCCTTGCCGTGCATCTATATGTGCCTGCATTTTTTCTATGGTTACATCGAAGGTTTGATTAGCCTTAACTGTGCCTGCCAAACTCTGAAACCAGATGCCCGTGGTGCCCGGCTGAGTACTTTCAACTTGAGATTGAATATCAATGTGGGAAAGGACGCAATTGGGCATGGTATTCTCCAATTGAAAGGTAATTAGTAAGTCGTAAAGCGCCGATTCGATTTGTGCCACTATAAGAGGATCGCTCGAAACCGGATTGGTTCCAAGTACAAGATCTCCTACTCCATAAGACCAGGCATCAAATACCTGCCAAATAATATCTTCACTATTATCGGTAGGTGAGTTCGGCTGTACGCGCGCACTAACATAACCTTTTGCCCCAATGTTGCTATTTGGGAGTGGATTAAAGACTTTGCTGCTGATGCTCACTAACTCGTTATTGCTCAGGAGCTTTACAACGAAGGCAATAAGATCACTTGACAAAGAGGGCATGATGCGCTTAATGTCAGTTTCATCCGATTCAAGAAGGAACTCTTTTAACTGACCGAAGGTCATGCCAACAACATCTTTGTCAATTGCAGTAGTGTTGTGAATGAGTTCATATTGTTCATCTCTGAAAAGAGGCTGCACGATGACGTCTGACAAAAGTGTGTTTGCGATAAGGTTACGCGCCATCTTTCTGGCGGCTTCATTAGGCGCTGCAATTCCTGCAATTTCATCGCCTTCTTTGAATTCATTGGCAGCACCAACCAGCTGTTTGTATAGTTTTATGTCAAATCCTCCTGAAATCCGGCTGATGTATGTAAAAATATCCTCATCATTTAGCGAGTCCTCAAAGCCAATGGGACGGTTTGTTGAAATGGCGGGTAAACCGAAAACTTGGGATTTGGTAAGCATCATCGAAATACTTACCATTCCTAGTTGAAGCAGGAAATCTCTTCGAGGAATGTTATTCTCATTTGTCATATGCTTCATTCCTGTTTACGTTGTTATACTCTGTGGTGAGTTAACTCTATTTTTATTCATTATCGTTGAGTGTCCTTTATCTTTATTTAGCATTGATGGTAACGGAGCATTTGCGAAGAAATACAGCGAAGAATAAAGCCTCTTTACTTCTTTAAGATCTCCAATAAATCTTTTTCGATTGATTTGCTTGGCGTTTCAATGATTCGACCGATTTCTGTGCCATCACGTTTCACAATAAACGTAGGCACATTTGTGATATCCCAATTTTTACATTCTTTTTTATCGAAAGGGCATTCCTTTTCACGATTCACGCCGATAAGCACGAAGTTTAATTCGATTTTATTGGCCACCTGAATAAATGCTGGCACATGTAATTTGCTATCCTCGCACCAAGTTCCTATATACACATCAACTTCTAAAGTGGCTATTGGAATTTGAGCAAGCAGATTGATTGTTGCCTCATCGGGATGATAGGCCGCGGAAGCACTATTCCAGGTACGAAACCATTCACTAGAAAGTAGATCTTCGGAGAATTTTCCGGTAACGATAATGGAATCGGATTGTGCGAGCATAGAAAAAGGAATGAAGCAAAGGAGGAATAAAATATTTTTCATGATTAATCGGGAATCGTGGCTAGAAAAGCCAATGTATCAACTCCATCGGCATAATCACTCGGTCCGGGATTTTGGCTAGTTCCAAATGGAATCGAAGGAATTCCACTTAAGGGAGAAGCTACCACGCATTGAATTTCAGCTTTACGAGTTTCAAGCAGAGTTTTAACGGTATCAATATCGGTGTATCTAACGAAATTAATTACTCC
>JBIKOC010000091.1:0-6356 GCA_044358335.1 Flavobacteriales bacterium
TGGCTGGATTCCAGCGCGTTCTACAGCACCTTTTATTGCAGCAGCACCTAACTGTGTTGCAGTAAGACCGGCCAAAGAGCCGTTAAAACTACCAATCGGAGTACGAACAGCAGCAATGATTACAACTTCATTCATGATTTGGGAAAACGAGGGGTTAAAAATCGCTGCAAACTTATGAAAAGTCTTCATTCGTATACTAATGTTCAATATTGCCAACTGCAGCCCCGGACTTCAGTCCGGGGCGACTGTTTATAAATTGAATCACAACACCCTATTATTTCTCATTCCATTCTGTGAGATTTGCAACATGACTCAGGAAGAAGCAAAATTGCGGATAGCGCAGTTGACCGAAGAGATAAACGCACACAATTACAAGTATTATTTAGAGGCTGCACCGAAAATTTCGGATCGGGAATTTGATGTCTTGTTGGAGGAATTGCAAAAGCTAGAAAAAGCATTTCCAGAATTAGCAGCACTTGATTCTCCCACGCAACGTGTCGGTGGAAGTGTGACTAAAAATTTCGATACAGTAGTTCATCAAGTTCCTTTTCTTTCTTTATCGAATTCCTACTCGAAAGAGGATTTGATAGATTTTGATGAACGTATCCGTAAAAGTATCGACCAAGAATTTACCTATGTATGTGAGTTGAAATTTGATGGTGTAGCTATTGGACTTCAGTATTCAAATGGAAAACTTCGTCAGGCAATTACCCGAGGCGATGGTGTTCAAGGAGATGTTGTTACTGCCAATGCACGAACGATAGGCAGTATTCCGCTTAGTCTTCATGGATCGGGTTTTCCGGATGAATTTGAAATTCGGGGTGAAGTATTTATGCCACTCAAAAGCTTCGAAGGATTGAATAAAACGCGTCGTGCCGAATTGGAAGATCTAGGCTACGATGAGGAACAAATTGCTGATCGTCTATTCAAAAATCCTCGTAATGCAGCTTCTGGAAGTCTCAAAATGCAAGAGAGTTCTGAGGTCGCGAAACGGAAGCTCGATTGTTTTATGTATTTCCTTATTGCTGATGGTTTAGATGTTCAAAGTCATTATGACAACCTTCAGCTAGCTAAGTCATGGGGTTTTAAGATTTCGGAGCACATTCGAGTGTGTAAGAGCATCGATGAAATCATGGAATTTATTGATGAATGGGAGCTTAAACGAGATTCTTTACCATTCGACATTGATGGAATTGTTATCAAAGTGAATGAATACAAAGTGCAACGCGTTTTAGGTAACACGTCAAAATCACCGCGTTGGGCCATTGCATTTAAGTACAAAGCGCAACGAGTTAGCACTATGCTCGATAAAATCACTTACCAAGTTGGACGTACTGGAGCAATCACTCCAGTGGCTAATTTGAAGCCTGTTTTTCTTGCCGGAACAACCGTTAAACGTGCATCCCTATACAATGCCGATTACATTGCCAATATGGATATCCGCGAAGGCGATCGGGTTTTTGTAGAAAAAGGGGGCGAAATAATTCCTAAAGTGGTCGAGGTCGATACTTCACTCCGTGGAATGTTCAGTGAACCAACTCACTACATTACGCAATGCCCTGAATGTGAGGCTAGTCTTATTCGTAAAGAAGGTGAAGCGATTCATTATTGTCCAAATGAATTGGGTTGTCCACCTCAAATAAAAGGGAAAATTGAACATTTCATTGGTCGTAAGGCAATGGATATCAATAGTTTGGGTGAGAAAACCATTCAAGCTTTATTCGACAAAGGTTTAATACATACTGTTGCCGACCTATACAGCTTGAAGTTTGAGGATATTTTCGGTCAGATGGAAGGCTTCAAAGAAACATCTACCCGAAATATTATTGAAGGTATTGAAGCCTCGAAAAAAGTTCCTTTTGAGCGAGTTTTGTTTGCTATTGGAATACGCTATGTGGGCGAAACAGTAGCTAAAAAGCTAGCATTAAAATTTCGAAATGTGGATGCTTTGATGAAGGCTACTAAAGAAGAATTATTGGAAACAGAGGAAATAGGGGAGATTATAGCCATTAGTGTCCTTGAATATTTTAGTATCCCTGAACACCGAGAGCAAATAGAGAAACTTCGCCAAGATGGATTACAGCTCGAATTGGATGAATTGGCACATCAACCTAAAAGTGACCGATTGCAAGGAAAAAGCTTTGTCGTATCCGGTGTTTTTAGCGTATTTTCGCGCGACGAACTCAAGAAAACAATCGAAGAGAACGGCGGCAAAGTTTTAAGCGGAGTCAGTGCATCTACCACATACCTCATTGCAGGAGAAAAAATGGGACCGGAAAAGCGCAAAAAGGCAGAGAAACTTCAAGTCGCCATCATCACCGAACAAGAGTTCATTGAAATGATATCATGAGTGTTATCGATAAACTGAAGCTCTCGTATGCCCACATGCAGCTGAAACGCGAAGTCGCGAACATCAGCCGTGACCGTACCGATCCGGATATTCACCGGGCTGGTTGTATTGGTATTTTATATGATGCCACCGATCGAGAAACATTCGAATTTGTACGTGAGTTCTATAAGGATTTGAAAGAAAGCCATAAAAGTCCGGTTTCATTAGGATACATCGACTTTAAAGAGACACTTTCCTTTCATCCGCTTGCAAGACCTGAAGCTGATTATTTCTTTAAAAGTCAGGTTAATTGGTTGCAGAAACCTAACAGCGCTGTGGTCGATAATTTTATCAACGAGCCGTTTGATATCTTAATCAATCTCACATTACAAGACAATTACTCCTTAGATTACATTGCTGCAGTATCCAAAGCTGGACTCAAAATCGGTCGGGCCCAAAGTGCTGTTGCATTTTGTTACGATTTAACTTTTCAGCTCGACGCATCTGCCGATTTGAAAACCTTTGCCTACACGATCGTTCATTACTTAAGTCAAATCAACCATGAACACACATCCAACCATAAAAGGAAGCGGAGTAGCCATTATTACACCGTTTGATCCTAAAGGAAATGTTGATGAACACGCTCTTCGTCGCCTCGTAAATCACTTGGCTGAAGGTGGTATAGATGTGCTTGTTGCTCTTGGAACTACTGGTGAATCAGTAACATTAAGTAAAGACGAAAAGAAACGTGTTCAAGAAATTGTCTTGGACGAAAATGCTGGTCGTTGTGCTGTCATGTTAGGTGTAGGAGGAAACAATACACATGAAGTTGTAGAAACGCTTCAACATACCGATATGAATGGCATTGCAGCTATTTTATCGGTTGCTCCTTATTACAATAAACCGAATCAGGAAGGTCATTTTCAGCATTATAAATTAGTGGCTGAAGCGAGTTCTAAACCTGTCATGCTTTATAACGTACCGGGCAGAACTGGCGTTAACATGACTGCTGAAACGACCTTGCGCATTGCACATGAATGCAAAAACGTGTGTGGCGTGAAAGAAGCTTCTGGCAACATGGAGCAAATCATGCAAATTATTCGTCAACGTCCCGATGGATTCCTTGTCCATAGCGGTGATGATGCATTAACACTGCCTTTATTGGCTTGCGGAGCCGATGGTGTGATTTCGGTTGTAGCCAATGCATATCCTTTACTTTTCTCCGAAATGACGCGTCGTGCCATGGATGGAGACGTTATTTCTGCACGCCCGATACACTATGCATTACTAGAGTTTACACGTTTGATGTTTGCCGATGGAAGTCCAGCTGGTATCAAATCAGCACTCAAATTATTAGGTATTTGCGATGAATATGTGAGA
Source organism: Flavobacteriales bacterium (assembly GCA_044358335.1). GTDB lineage: Bacteria > Bacteroidota > Bacteroidia > M30B66 > M30B66 > CALQRR01. Next base: position 3,710 of record JBIKOC010000091.1, read on the forward strand.
CTTCCTTTGGTCAATGTTCGTTCCGATATTTATGGGGCAATTGAGCGGGAAATGCAGCATATCAAACACTTTCACCTTCAAGCGACACGATAGGTCAACTGAATTTTAAATTATTATTCAAACAGTCATGGCATTAATTAAATCAATTTCAGGAATTCGAGGAACCATTGGTGGAGCTCCAGGTGATGGACTTTCTCCTGTCGATATTGTGAAGTTTACTTCTGCATTTGCCACATGGGTAAAGCAACGCCATCAGCGCGATCGTTACACAATCGTTATTGGTCGTGATGCACGTATTTCAGGTGAGATGTTTCGCAATCTTGTTGTTGGAACATTACAGGGAATGGGGATTGACGTAATTGATTTGGGTTTGAGCACCACTCCAACTGTTGAATTAGCTGTTGAAATGGAAAATGCGCATGCCGGAATTATCCTCACAGCTAGTCATAATCCTAAACAATGGAACGCCTTGAAATTGCTCAACGAAAAGGGCGAATTCATTTCGGCTGAAGATGGTCAAAATGTACTCGATATTGCTGACAGAGAAGATTTTAACTACGTAGATGTAAATCATCTGGGTAGCTATCATCAAGTGGATGGTTACATGCGTAAACACATCGACCGTGTCTTAGCATTGCCATTGGTAGATGTGGAAGCTATTCGGATTGCCAATTTTCGCGTGGTAATTGATGCCGTTAATTCTACTGGCGGAATTGCTATTCCAATGTTATTGAAAGCTTTAGGTGTTGAGCAAGTGACCGAATTGTATTGCACACCTGATGGAAAATTCCCTCATAATCCTGAACCACTTCCTGAACATTTGCGCGATTTGAGCGAAGAAGTAGTGAAGAATAAAGCACATTTGGGCATTTGTGTAGATCCAGATGTTGATCGTTTGGCTTTGGTGTGTGAAGATGGCGATATGTTTGGCGAAGAGTACACATTAGTAGCTGTTGCAGATTATATTCTTAAGAATACTCCGGGCTCAACTGTTTCAAATTTATCTTCAACAAGAGCTTTGCGTGATGTGACGGAGAAGTATGGTAATCAGTATTTTGCGTCAGCAGTAGGGGAGGTGAATGTGGTAGAAATGATGAAAGCTCAAAACGCTATTATTGGTGGTGAAGGAAATGGTGGAATTATTTATCCAGAATTGCATTATGGACGAGATGCTTTAGTTGGAATCGCTTTATTTCTCACCCATTTAGCTAAATATGGTAAGAGTGTTTCGATGCTTCGTTCAACATATCCCAATTATCATATCTCGAAAAACAAAGTAGAATTGACCCCTGAATTAAACGTGGATGAGATTCTAGTTAAAGTTCAGGAGAAGTATAAAAAGCAACCAATCAACACGATAGACGGGGTGAAGATTGAGTTTGATAAATCGTGGGTGCATTTACGTCGTTCGAATACTGAGCCAATTATTCGCATTTATTCCGAAGCAGAAAACATGGCAACTGCCGATAACTTGGCGAATAAAATCATCATGGATATCAAGGAATTCACGGCAGAAATGATGCTCAAATAAACTTATTGTTCAACCAACAGGTCGTTGCAGCGGCCTTTTCCCAAAATACTATGGCAATCTATCTCGACAATGCAGCAACAACTCGCTTAGATGATGAAGTCATTGAAGCCATGCTTCCTTTGATGCGCGAGCAATTTGGTAATCCTTCCTCGATACATTCTTTGGGGCGTATTACGCGTTCGGCTATAGAGAAATCTCGTAAGACAGTAGCTTCTTTGCTAAATGTGTCACCATCGGAGATTTTCTTCACATCTGGCGGAACCGAAGCGAATAACATGGCTATCGTTCGAAGCATAGAAGATTATGGGCTAAAACACGCCATTACTTCTCCCACCGAACATCATGCTGTTTTGCACACGTTGGAGCATTTAGCAGAAGAAGGAAAAATTGAATTGAGTATTTTAAACATAGATGAAAAAGGTAATAACGACCTAGCTCAATTAGAAGATTTGTTGAAATCTAAACCGCGTTCATTGGTGTCACTCATGCATGCGAATAACGAAATTGGAACGCGTTTACCCTTGAAAGATATTGCCACTTTAGTTAAAAGCTATAATGGTATCATGCATTCCGATACAGTGCAAACCATGGGGCATTATCAATTCGATTTACAGGAAATTCCGGTTGATTTTATCAATTGTGCTGCGCATAAATTTCATGGACCCAAAGGAGTTGGGTTTATATTTATTCGTTCGGGATCGAAAATTCATCCATTTATCTATGGTGGCGCCCAAGAACGCAATATGCGAGGTGGAACCGAAAATTTATATGGAATTGTAGGTTTAGCTAAAGCTATGGAAATAGCATATCACGATTTAGAAGCTCATCATCATCACATACAAGGATTGAAGAACTACATGATTGAACAATTGCGTGAAAGTATTCCTGGAGTGCAATTCAATGGTGACATTTCTGACAATTCGCTATACACCGTTTTGAATGTTTCTTTTCCTCCGAATGAATCGGGCGATATGTTACTATTCAACCTCGATATCAATGGTATTTGCGCCTCTGGTGGAAGTGCTTGTTCTTCTGGTTCCGACATTGGATCGCATGTATTAGGTGCATTGAAAGTTGATCCTTCTCGTCACAATGTTCGTTTCTCTTTTAGTAAAT
>JBIKOC010000093.1:0-6333 GCA_044358335.1 Flavobacteriales bacterium
TCTTCAAATCTTCAAATCTTCAAATCTTCAAATCTTCAAATCTTCAAATCTTCAAATCTTCAAATCTTCAAATCTTCAAATCTTCAAATCAAATAACACCTGAAACGGAAGTCAGATATAAGCCCCTCCCATTTTCAAATCTTCAAATTTTCAAATCTTCAAATTAATCCATCAAATTGGAACAAAAAGAACTCCTTAAAAAAGTACGAAAACTCGAAATCAAGAGCCGTGGACTTTCTGCGCAGTTGTTTTCGGGACAGTACCATAGCGCCTTTAAAGGTCGAGGTATGTCTTTTTCGGAAGTAAGAGAATACCAACCGGGCGATGATGTTCGTACCATCGACTGGAACGTTTCGGCACGATTGAATCACCCGTATGTGAAAGTGTATGAGGAAGAGCGCGAACTCACAATTATGTTGGTGGTAGATGTGAGTGGTTCAAAAGATTTTGGAACGCAGGTGCAGTTTAAAATGGAACTGGTAACGGAGGTGTGTGCCGTATTAGCATTCTCGGCCATGCAGAATAACGATAAGATTGGGGTGATTTTCTTCAGTGATAAAATCGAGAAATACATTCCACCTAAAAAAGGGAAATCACATATTCTACGTATCATTCGAGAGTTGATTGATTTTCGTCCGGATAATCGTTTAACCAATATCGATCAAGCATTAAAGTTTCTTACCAACGTCATTCGTAAACGATGCACCGCTTTCGTACTTTCCGATTTCTACGGAAAAGGCTATGAAGACACCCTGAAAATCGCGAATAAGAAACACGATATTGTTGCTTTACGTGTCACCGATCCACGGGAAATTAGTTTACCCGATGTGGGACTCGTTCGCTTTCGTGATGCCGAAACAGGTGAAGCCATTTGGGTTGATACTTCCGATCGTGCGGTGCGTAAATCATATGAAATTCATTACAAAAAACACGAAGATTTCGTGAAGTCAACTTTGAGTAAAGCCGGTGTCGATCAGGCAGTTTTGCATACCGATCGCTCCTACATTCAGCCATTAAGTAACCTCTTTAAACGCCGCGGAACTCGATGAAAAAAACGATTTCATTTTGTTTTGCCTTCATGCTCGCTTTCAGCAGCCTATTGGCGCAGCAAGCCAGCGTTAAATCCGACCGATACCGCATTCGTCTCGGAGAGCCGTTTCAATTAACGATAAAAGCCATTGTAGAAGACGGACAGCGTGTTGTTTGGCCTGAATTAACAGATACACTCGGCGGACATTTCGATATTCTCAAACGCGGTCCAGTTGATACAGTTGCCGATGCCGATCGAAAAGGCATGGAACTTTTGCAGCAAATCGAGGCAACTTCCTTCGATAGTGGAATGCATACCATGCCCGTTTTTGCTTTCGATATCATCAACGGAAAAGGCGATACCGTTCATATTGTTTCTGATCCGCTAACCTTTCAAGTACTAACTGTTCCGGTTGATACAACCAAAGCCATTAAGGATATTCATGGTGTTGTAGATGTGCCTTTCGATATTGGAGAATATATTCCTTGGATTTTAGTTGGTTTGCTTGTCGCTGCGTTACTAGTGGCGGGCATTTATCTCTGGTTAAAACGCAAACGTCCAGAAGCGCCTAAAGCTCCAGAAGCACCTAAAACTCTAGCCTGGGAACGTGCCTTAGCTGCATTGAACGAAATTGGACAGGAAAAAGCTTGGCAATCGGGTCGAGAAAAGCTTTATCATTCGGCTATAACCGACACCATTCGAGCGTACATCGAGGAACAATTTCAACTTCCAGCCATGGAATCAACTACCGATGAAACACTCAGTATGTTTCGGAAAGTTGTTGTAGATACGAATACCAATCAAACCCTGAAACAGATTCTGATTCTAGCCGATTTAGTGAAGTTCGCCAAAGAGCGTCCTTTACCTGCCGAACATGAACGAAGCTTGGAATTAGCTCGCAGTTTTGTGGAGTTAACGCGTCCACAGGAAATCATCCAACCTTCAACTGGAAAGGAGGAAACCCATGAATGAGTGGAACGGATTACGTCTTCCTCCGATTGATGAAATAACATTTGCACATCCTTGGGCTTTGTGGTTTTTACTCATTGTGCCTTTGATGATTCTTTGGTACATCTTTAAAGGCCGCAAAGGAAAACCTGAGTTACAAATGGCTACGCTGGCTCCATTCGTGGGCCGCAAACCATCGGCAGTGGTGCGTCTCATGCATTTGCCTTTCATTTTACGTTGCCTCACGGTTGCCTTAATCATTACTGCATTGTGCCGACCGCAAACGAAACTTGCATGGCAGGACATGACCACCGAAGGAATCGACATCATGCTAGCGATGGACCTTTCGCCCAGTATGCTCGCGCGCGATTTCAAACCAAACCGTTTGGAAGCTGCTAAAAATGTAGGTATCGACTTCATCGATGGACGTCCAAACGACCGCATTGGATTGGTTGTTTTTTCGGGTGAATCGTTTACACAATGTCCGCTTACAGTAGATCATTCGGTGTTGAAGAATTTACTCACAGTAGCTGAACCTGATTTCCTAGCAGATGGAACTGCTATTGGGATGGGATTAGCATCAGCCGTAAAGCGTTTGAAAGACAGCAAATCGGCGAGTAAGGTGATTATTCTGATTACCGATGGAGAAAACAATGCCGGTTCGGTTTCACCATTAACAGCTGCTGAAATTGCTCAGATTTACGGAATTCGGGTTTACACCATTGGAGTAGGAACTCGTGGAAGAGCCTATTCACCTGCCTATCGCTATCCGAATGGTGAATTTGCATTCGATTATGTTGAGGTTCGGATTGATGAGCCCTTGTTGGAGAAAATCGCTAAGATGACCGATGGACAGTATTTTAGAGCAACGAATAACGAGGCTTTGAAGGAAATCTACCAAAAGATTGATTTGCTAGAAAAGACACGATTTGATGTAACTGAATTTCGTCGTAAACGAGAAGAATTTTGGCCATTAGCTTTGCTTGCTGCCTTGTTTCTATTTACCGAATGGCTATTACGTAATACTTTAATGCGTTCTATTCCTTAAGCTATGTTCCGATTCGCCTATCCGTTTTTTCTTTGGGGCCTTGCCGTTTTACCGGTATTCGGACTTTTGTTTGCTGCCCGGATGTCGTGGAAACGAAAAGCCATCAAACGCTTTGGTGATCCAGCATTGATGGAAGTGCTCATGCCTGATCGTTCGCAAGGAAAGATTCGTACTAAATTCTTTCTCTTAGTTGGAGCTTGGATTTGTCTCATCATCGGCCTCGCCAACCCTCAAATTGGTTCTAAATACGAGGAAGTAAAGCGTCAAGGAGTTGACTTAATCATCGCACTTGACGTTTCGAATAGTATGTTGGCCGAAGATATCCGTCCCAACCGCTTGGAACGTTCGAAACAAGCTATCATCAAGCTGCTCGATAAATTGCACGATGACCGAATTGGAATCGTCATTTTTGCGGGTGATGCTTATCTACAATTGCCATTTACCAACGATTACGCTGCAGCTCGCATGTTTTTAAGCACAGTGAGTAACGAAAGCATTCAGTATCAAGGAACGGCAATTGGTGCTGCCATTCAAATGGGCGTGAAAAGTTTACCACGCGGTGGAATTAGAAATAAAGCCATCATTATTATTTCGGATGGAGAAAATCACGAGGATGATGCCTTAGCAGAAGCCAAAGCAGCAAAAGAAGCGGGTGTGATTGTTCATACACTTGGTATTGGAACTCCCGATGGTTCACCTATTCCTGAAATGCGCGAAGGGGAACGAATTGGATTTAAAACCGATGATGCAGGACAAACAGTAATTTCACGCATGAATCCACAAATGCTGCAAGAAATTGCACAAGCCGGAGGCGGAAAGTTTGTTCAGGCAAGTGGAAGCGACATTGGTTTGGAGGAATTATTTAATCAAATTAATTCCATGCAAAAATCAGATTTCGGAACAAAAGCTTTTACCGATTACGAAGATCGTTTCCAGAATTTCTTGGTTTTAGCTTTGATGATTTTATTAGTCGAATTTCTGGTGGATGAGCGTCGTAGCGCGATTTCCCGCAAGGTGAATTTGTTCGGAACTAAACGTAAAAAACAATGAAGCAGCTCATTTTAATTTATTTGCTGTGTTTGTCGGCATTGGGTTTTTCTCAAAGTGAAGCCAGTCATTTCCGTAAGGGGAATGAATTGTTTAAAGCTGGAAAATTCAACGATGCAGAAATTGAATACCGCAAAGGTTTAGCAAAGCAGGATAAATCTTGGACAGGTAAATACAATTTGGCAGATGCCCTCTATAAGCAAGATAAATTCAAGGAAGCTGAAGTCATTCTTGATTCGCTCAGCAAAGGCACTAAAAACCAAAAACAACTTTCGTCGGTGTATCACAACCTAGGTAATGCACAGCTCAAAGCGAAAGATTACGAGAAGAGTGTAGAATCCTTCAAAAAAGCTTTGAAACTCGATCCACAAGCAGAAGACAGCCGGTATAATTTGTCGTACGCTTTGCAAAAACTTCGTCAGCAGCAACAGCAGCAACAACAACAAAATAAAGATCAAAAACAGCAACAACAAAAGCAGCAACAACAGCTGCCGCAAGAAAAGAAGCAGGAAGAGAAAAAGCAAAACATCAATCAGCAAGAAGCTGAACGTATGTTAGATGCGCTCGATCGAGATGAAAAAGAACTTAGGAAAAAAACAGAAAAACGCGAAAGCCGCAACGGACAAGGTGGTAGCGGCAAAGACTGGTAATAGTATTTAGCGATGAAACGAATAATTTTACTTGGTTTTTTCTTTCAATGTGTGCTATTCATGCAAGCGCAAGAAGTGCGTTTTAGTGGAAGTGCATCCAAAACGAAAGTGGCAGTTGGTGAACAATTTCGCCTCACATACTCCATTAATACAAACGCATCGGGTTTTACTGGTCCCGATTTGAGTGCATTCGATGTGTATTCTGGTCCTAACCAAAACACCAGCATGCAAATCATCAACGGAGCAGTTTCTCAAACGCTCAGCTATTACTACATCCTCGCTCCGCGTAAAGAAGGAAAATTCACCTTTTCCTCAGCTCAAATTAATGTGGCTAACGGGCGAGTTCGTTCCAATGAGTTAAGCATCGAAGTAGTAAAGGGGAATCCAGCACAAACGACCAATCCTAATCCCGCTAATCCTCGTCAAAACGTAAATCCCGGTGCCAATCAACCTTCAACATCAAGTGCTAGTGATAAACTATTCATCAAAGCTATTCTGAATAAATCGAGTGCCTATTTGGGTGAACAAGTTGAGGTGACCTATAAGATTTACTCCAAGTATGGACAAATCAATTTTTCTGATCTCAAATTGCCCACCTTCAATGGCTTTTACACGGAGGATATTAAGAATCAAAACAACGATAAACTCGAAGTAGAGAATTACAATGGCAGTCAATATTACACAGCCGAAATTAAGAAGACTTTACTCTTTCCTCAGAAAAGTGGAAAACTCGAAATTCCTGCTTTGGATGCAACCTGTTTAGTCCGCGAACGCGTCAATTCACAGAGCTTTTTCGATCAATTCTTAGGTGGTGGATATCGCGATGTGAGTGTGAAAGTGAAAAGTCAGCCCATGAGCATTCAGGTTATAGCTCATCCGGGTTCAGCTCGACCAGCCGATTTTAATGGTGCAGTTGGAGATTTTACTGTTACTGCCGAAGTGGATAAAGACAAGGTTCGTTCGGGCGATCCGGTTAATTTAAAATTCACTGTTTCAGGGAAAGGAAATTTGAAACTTTTAGAGGCTCCAGCGCTGACGTTTCCTCCCGAATTTGAAGGATATGATCCACAATTGAAAGATCAAATTCGAGTGACAGAAGCGGGCATGTCGGGTTCGCGTACGTTTGAGTATTTACTCATTCCACGAGCAGGAGGCGAGTATGTTTTAGGACCTTTTACCTACACGTATTTTTCTCCAACCAAGAAAAATTATGTGACAACAACACTTCCGCGCATGCTTATTCATGTAGATAAAACGGCGGGAGATCAAACCAATGTAGCACGTTCGGGTTCGGGTACAGCACCCAAGCAATTAGCGACCGATATTCGATTTAATAAAAAGAATACTAACGCATTTGAACCTATCGATGAGCGTCCCTTCTTTTTATCGGGTGGATTTTATGCTCTATCAGCCTTGCCACCTTTGAGTTTATTGCTTTTGTTTTTCATGCGTCGTCGCCAAGCCGACCGTTCAGCTAATTCGGGATTATATCGCATGAAAGAAGCTGGTAGCATGGCACAAAAACGTTTGAAGAAAGCCGATGAGCTATTGAAAGCCGACAAAAAAGATGAGTTTTACGAAGAAGTATATCGTGCTTTGTATGGGTATTT
>JBIKOC010000094.1:0-6323 GCA_044358335.1 Flavobacteriales bacterium
ACTGTTACTATTTTCAAAGACTGATTTAACTAAAATCGATGTACAGGCGTCCTTGTGGCGCCTGTTCTGTTTTCACCCTATGCGTTTATCTTTTTTTATCCTTCTCGTCTTCTTACCTGCACTCATGCAAGCTCATGACACACACAGCTGCGCAAAGCCTCAAGAGGTTGCAGTGAAACATCTAGCTTTAAAACTAACTGTCGATTTCGAGAAGAAAATTGCATCCGGATCGGCTCAACTTCTTCTCGATCGTAAACAAGATTCAAAAGAATTATGGGTAGATACTCGTCAACTCGACATACAATCTATCACCGACGACCTAGGAAATAAGCTCAAATACGACTTACAATCCGAGAAGCCCTGGCTAGGAAGAGCTCTCCGAATAGAATTAAACGATTTATCAAAGTCGGTTACTATCTTCTATGCAACCACTTCTGAATCGGCTGCACTTCAATGGTTAAATCCGGAACAGACAGAAGGGAAAAAGTATCCTTTCTTGTTTACACAAGGACAAGCAATACTCAGTAGAACATGGATCCCTATTCAAGATAGTCCGGGAATTCGATTTACATGGGAAGCCGAAATAACTACTCCCAAGGAATTAATGGCAGTAATGAGTGGCAATAATCCACAGGAAAAAAGCGAAAATGGTGTATACAAGTTTCGTATGAATCAACCTGTGCCTGCATATCTAGTTGCGTTGGCTGTTGGAGAACTTCAATTCGTGTCATTAAGTGAGCGAACAGGTGTATATGCTGAGCCTAGTATGGCTCCGAGAGCTTCTTCAGAATTAGCTGATATGGAAAAAATGTTAGTTGCTGCAGAAGCGCTTTATGGGAAATATCAATGGGGTCGTTATGATGTGATTGTTCTTCCTCCCTCTTTCCCTTTTGGTGGAATGGAAAACCCTCGTTTAACATTTGCAACTCCAACCATTATTGCTGGCGATAAATCTCTTACATCTCTTATTGCACATGAACTAGCCCACAGTTGGTCAGGTAATCTTGTAACAAATGCTACTTGGGATGATTTCTGGCTAAACGAAGGTTTCACGGTATACTTCGAACGTCGTATTATGGAATCTCTATATGGTAAAGATTATTCCGATATGTTGGCAGTACTAGGTTACCAAGACCTAATTGAAACATTAGAAGATTTAAAAGAGCATCCCGAAGATACTAGGCTGAAATTGAGTTTAGAAAATCGCGATGCTGATGATGGAATGACAGATATAGCCTATGAAAAAGGTAGCTTATTTCTAGTTTCAATCGAAAAAAAGGTAGGAAGAGATGCATTTGATGCATTTGTAAAATCATACTTTAAAGAATTTGCCTTTAAATCAATCACAACAGAAGAGTTTCTGAAATACTTAACTCGTCAATTGAAACTGCCAGAAGGTGTTCAACTTCAAACTCAAGAGTGGATATACACTACCGGCATTCCATCAGGAACTGCTACACCTAAATCTACCCGATTTGAACAAGTTGATGCAGTTCTAGCATCTTGGGCTACTGGAAACACGCCAGCTGTTGGACTTGTAGTTGATGGATGGACCACACATGAATGGCTTCAATTTATCAGACACATACCTAAAACACTAACCCAGGATCAAATGACAGAACTGGATGCCACATTTGGCTTTACCCGATCGGGAAATTCCGAAATTCAGTTTGCTTGGTTCATGGCAGTTATTCCGAACGCTTATTTACAAGCAGATAATTCACTTGAATTGTTTCTAAAAAAAGTAGGACGAAGAAAATTTGTTTTACCTCTTTACACAGCGATGTTAAAAAATGAACGTCTTTCCTCTAAAGCAAAAGAAATATACCAAACTGCTCGATCTGGATACCATGCTGTTACCGTTCAAACATTGGATGAATTATTTTCTGCAAAATAATATAGTGTAACTAATACACTCAAAACCGTAGATTTGTCAAACAGAATAATAACTATGAGCTTAGAAACAACTTCTTTTAAAGGAAAACCAGTAGAACTTCTAGATGAACTTCCGGGAATCAATCAGGAAGCTTTCGATTTCACTTTTGTAAAAACCGATTTGAGTGAAAGTAGCCTGTATGATTACGAAGACAAAATTAAAGTGCTAATTGCAGTACCAAGCTTGGATACAGGTATTTGCCAACGTGAAACTCGTCAATTTAACGAACGCTTATCAGCTAAAAAAGGTGTAGTTGGAATTGTTGTATCCAAAGATCTTCCTTTTGCAATGAAGCGTTTTTGTGAAACAGAAGGATTAGAAAACATTGTTAGTGCATCTGATTTTCGTTACCTAGATTTCACACGTGAATATGGAACTGAAATGGTTGATGGTCCATTGAAAGGACTAAGTGCTCGTGCAGTATTTGTGGTAGATGGTAATAACAAAATCCGTTATGTAGAGCTAACACCGGATGTTATTGCAGAGCCAGATTATGACAGAGTAATGGCTGAGGTCGACAAACTTCTTTAAGTAATTGTAAAGTCTTAAAATAAGCAGACTTTTGTATCAACTTATTTCAGGAAGAGACATAATCAATAAAAAAGGCGCCAATTAAGCGCCTTTTTTATTGATTAAAATTCAAAAATCAACCTACTAAAGAGATATCAAATTGCACTAGGTCAATGAATTGCTGAACACGTTCATCTACTTCGTCAGCACTCAAATTTTGGATACGTTCTGTTCCAAATTTCTCAACACTAAAAGATGCCATCGCCGAACCAAAAATTACGGCACGTTTTAAATTATCAAACGAGATGTCTTTTGTTTCTGCTATGTATCCAATAAATCCACCAGCAAAACTATCTCCCGCTCCAGTTGGATCGAATACTTCTTCCAATGGAAGTGCTGGTGCAAAAAACACTTGATCTTCATGAAACAATAAAGCCCCGTGCTCCCCTTTCTTAATTATCAGGTACTTAGGTCCCATTCCCATGATTTTCTTGGATGCCTTAACTAATGAATACTCACCCGAAAGTTGGCGAGCTTCTTCATCATTAATTGTCAATACGTCTACTCGTTTCAACAAAGACATCAAATCAGTTAATGCGATATCCATCCAGAAATTCATGGTATCAAGTACAACTAATTTTGGTCGAGTAGTTAGACGATCCAATACAGTATGTTGAACCGAAGGAGCTAAATTCCCAAGCATTAGAAATTCACAATTCTGATAGGATTCAGGAATAATTGGATCAAATGTGGCCAATACATTCAGCTGAGTATCAAGAGTGTCGCGACTATTCATATCGTTATGATAGCGACCGCTCCAGAAGAATGTCTTTTCACCCTCCTTAATCTGCAATCCGGTAGTTTTCACACCTCGATTCTGAAGCATACCAATAGCCTCTTGAGGAAAATCATCCCCTACAACAGAAACTAGGTTGATGTTTTTATAAAAATAAGAGGCAGCGAGGCTGATAAATGTTGCAGCACCTCCAACTATTTTATCGGTTTTACCGAATGGTGTTTCAATAGCATCAAAAGCTACCGTACCAATTACCAATAGACTCATATTCAGGTTTTATTTTTTATTTGGGTAAACGCGTAAAGCCTCAGCCAATATGCTAACAGCACGCTTTAAATCACTCGTTTTCAATACGTAACCAATTCGCACTTCGTCTTTTCCGGCTCCTGGACTAGAATAAAATCCTGTTGCCGGAGCTAACATAATAGTCTCATTCTGAAACTGAAAATCTTCAAGCAACCATTGACAAAAATGATCCGAATCTTGAATAGGCAAACGTGCCATAGCGTAAAATGCTCCGGTAGGTTTTGGACAAAAAACACCCGGTATTTGATTTAATCCATCCACAAGAATATCTCTACGACTGACATATTCCTTGACAACATCAGTAAAATACTCAGTTGGTGTTTCTAATGCTGCTTCTGAAGCAATTTGCCCAAAAGTAGGTGGGCTTAATCGTGCTTGAGCAAACTTCAAAGCTGTTTGAATGACTTCTTTGTTTCGGGTTACTAATGCTCCAATTCGGGCACCACACATACTATAACGCTTGGAAACCGAATCAATCAAAATAACATTTTGATCGATTCCGGGTAATTGCATCGCAGAAAAAAAGGTATGACCATCGTAGCAAAACTCACGATATACTTCATCTGCAAATAAATACAGATCATGTTTTAGGATAATATCACGAAGCTTTTCTAAATCCTCTCGGGAATAAATCATTCCAGTAGGATTTCCCGGATTTGAAATGATGATGGCCTTTGTTCGAGGTGTAATCAACGATTCAAATTCTTCAATAGGAGGCAGCTTAAAACCTGTATCAATACTAGTTTTAACAGGAACAACTTTAGCCCCAGCTGAACAGGCAAAACTCAAATAATTAGCATAAAATGGTTCAGGAATAATAATCTCATCTCCTGGATCCATACAAGTCATGATTGCCATCTGAAGCGCTTCCGAACCACCCGTTGTAATAAGGATCTGCTCCTGATCAACTTCAATATGGTTTAGTTTGTAGTAAGCAGCTAACTTTCTACGATAGCTTTCAAACCCTGCACTGTGACTGTATTCGATAACTTTTAGGTCTGTAATTCGAATCGCATCTAATGCTACTGCAGGTGTTTCAATATCTGGTTGGCCAATATTTAAGTGGTAAATTTTAACGCCTCTTTTCTTTGCAGTTTCTGCAAATGGAACGAGTTTCCGGATGGGAGAGGAAGGCATTGCCTTTCCTTTAGCTGATATACTTGGCATAAAACAAAAAACCCCGACAATGAGTCGGGGTGCAAAGATGAAAATTTTCAGGGAGGATTCCTTATTTTTCGAGTGGAGCCATTCCACTTTTCTTTTCAGGCATTCCTGCGTCTGCTGGAGGCGGTTCAACGTTACCTTTGATGTAAATCATTTTGCTTCCAGTTTTATCTTTCGACATGTTTTGGATAGTCAAAGTAACATTTTTGTTAATGGCTCCAGAACGTTTTGTGTCATAGCTAACTTTCACAACACCTGATTTACCTGGTCCAATTGGTTCTTTTGGCCAATCTGGAACTGTACAACCACAGCTTCCGCGTGCATTAGAAATAACAAACGGCTCTTTTCCGGTGTTCTTGAATTTGAATTCACATGTTCCATCAGCACCATTTTTAATCGTACCATAATCATGTGTTTCTTTTTCAAATTCAATGGCTGGCGTCCAGTTTTGTTCGGTGGATGCCGGTTGAGGCGCCTGGGCATGAAGAGCAACGAAGCCCATTGCCAGAAACGCCATTGATAACAGGGATCGTTTCATTTTGGTGTTGTTTTGAGATTAAGTGATGACAAATTTATAATTCTTTTTGTTTCCGATGCAGCGTCAACAATGATAAACAAAGTATCCGATTCTCAGAACTAAATTATTAGTGTTTTGCAGGCTCGCCTGCCTTAGGTGTTACTGTTCCTTTAATAGTAATTTTAGCTGTTCCAGTTTTATCAGTGTTTACGCCACTAGTAAATGTTACGGTAACATCTTTAGTAAAGTTTCCTGGACGACCTTCTGAATTAAAACCAACTTTTATTTTTCCAGTTTTCCCAGGTGCAATAGGTGTTTTTTCAAATTCTGGAGTTGTACATCCGCAACCAGCTGCTGCATTTGTTACAATGATTGGTTCTTTTCCTGTATTCTTAAATTCAAATTCTGTATTCACTTTGGGACCTTCAGGAATCTTACCGAAATCGTGTTCCGTGGCAGTAAATGTCGCTGTTGGTGTCCAGTTTAAATCAGTTGTTGCAGGTTGAGCTGCCAAAGTCAGGCTGCCTGATAATAGCAGCATTGCGAAGATTTTTTTCATAATGTTAGTCGTTGGAAATTCGGGGCGGCATTAGCAATTACCAAGCCAAAAATCAACATTCAAATGCCTAGTGAAAAAAATTATAACTAGCTATATTTCAACATTTAATATTCAACTTCATTATTTCAAAACATACAACTGTATCAATTAATAAGTCAAATCCAATAAAAACACCTCTTTCGTTTCCTGTTTCTCAGCGTGGCAAATTCACCTATTTTTGCGTCCCCAAGAAATACTATGGAAATTCCTACGAAATATACCCCTGCAAGCACCGAAGACAAATGGTACAAACGCTGGATGGATAGCGGTTGCTTCCGCTCTACTCCAGATAATCGTGAGCCATTTACGATAGTCATTCCTCCACCCAATGTTACTGGTGTGCTTCACATGGGACACATGTTGAACAATACTATTCAAGATGTATTGATTCGTCGTGCTCGCATGCAAGGTAAAAATGCTTGTTGGGTTCCTGGTACCGACCATGCCTCTATTGCAACAGAAGCAAAAGTGGTAAGTAAACTTCGAGCTGAAGGTA
>JBIKOC010000095.1:0-6278 GCA_044358335.1 Flavobacteriales bacterium
AGCAGCTAATCGACCTATTGTACCAGCCTTAGATGCATGAGTATGAACAATATCAGGTTTGAAATCCTGAATCAACTTGACCATTTTGCGATACGCTTCATAGTCGTTTTTTAAGTCAATCTCCCGTTTCATTTCCGGGATAATAATCGGTTCTAATCCAAGATTTTTTACAATGAATTCGGAACTATCCTCCGAATCATCTTTCTCTCCACCTACCAACAATGTTTCAAATTCCGAAGGCATATACCGCGATAAATACGCAGCATTATAGGTAGGGCCCCCGAGATTGAATCGATTTATTATCCTTAATATTTTGGGCATAAGTGGTTGAGCTTAGGCGGGCTCAAATGTATCTATTTCATTCGCTTTTTCCACCAAGATTGAAATACGATTAAAGCCCAAATTTTCGCTGCCGAATCTCCTGGGTCTGATGAGTGCAGCTGTTTTTTTAATTTCTCAATAGCAGAAAAATGGAAAAGCCCCTGTTCTTTAAGTACTTGCGGTGATAGTAACTCGCCAAAAATCCAAGAATTCAATTCATTTCTAAACCATGAAAGTAAAGGAACTTCAAATCCATGTTTAGGACGATTGTACAATTCTTCTGGTAACATCGACCTAAAAGCATCTTGAACAATTCGCTTTCGACCTGCTCCCGAAATCTTATAATCAGCGGGTAAACGCATAGCAAAATCAACCACTTCCACATCTAAAAATGGTGCTCTTACCTCTAAACTATTCGCCATCGACATCATATCAACCTTCGTCAACATATCTCCCGGAAGTACCAATTGCATATCACTTCTCAACATATCGTTCATATCGCCTGTTGTGCCGATCGAACGAAGATGATATTTTTTGTATTCCTGTCCTTTTTGTTGATTATATGGTCCTTTCCATAGTTCTTTCAAATAGGCTTCATCTGAATAACCACACCATCGCCAATAGCGTTCGGATGTGCTCAGATTTGCTCCTTCGCTGAATTTCTGAAGTTTACGCGCTAGGTCACCCATTTTACTATTGCGTGATTTTGGTAACGCATTCCAAACTGGACCCAAAAGTTTTACAACGTTGGCAGCTAATCCACCTTGACGCAGCTTCCATTCGGCCGAGTGTTTCCGGTAACCTCCAAATAATTCATCGGCTCCATCACCCGACAAAGCCACTGTAACATGCTTACGAGTTTCCTTACTTAATATGTAAACAGCTAGGGCTGATGAATCTGCAAATGGCTCATCGATATAATCTAACACATCGTGTAAATGCTTAAACAAATCGTCGTTGCTTAGGGAAAATACGGTATGATTGGTTTTATATCTATCCACCACCAAACGAGCATATTTCGTTTCGTCGAAAAGCGGTTCGTCTTTATATCCAATCGAAAAGGTATTCAAGTGATTCGTGTGACGGGAAGCCAAGGCTACAACTACCGAAGAATCAATTCCTCCACTAAGAAAAGCACCTAAAGGAACATCCGAAATCAATCGTCGCTCAACTGCTGCATCTAATAGTTTTATTAGCTCTTTTTGTGATGAAGTGTAATCAATGGAAAGGTCCTGTTTTGTTGGAGCAGGAGGGAAGATGTACCAGCTTTTTTGCTCGGTCTTACTACCATTCAAGCGCATCCATGCTCCTGGTTGAAGTTTTTTTACCGAATTGAAAATGCTTTCCGGCCCAGGAATGTAATTAAGATGAAAATACTGACGAGCCGCTTCATGGTCGAGTTTTCGAGGCCAATCGAATGCTAATAGAGATTTCATTTCCGAAGCAAACGCAATCCCATCTTCAGTTTGAGCAATCAATAAAGGCTTTTCTCCATAACGATCTCGTGCAATAAACAGCTCTTCTGTTATATTGTCATACACGGCAAAAGCAAAGAACCCGTTGATTTTATGTAAACAGGCTTCTTTTTCCCGAATGTAGAGATACAACAAAACCTCTGTATCACTTGTGGATCGGAAGGATTGACCAGCTTTTATAAGTGCTTCGCGATGTTCTTGGAAATTGAAAAATTCACCATTAAACACCATTGTCCATCTACCTGTTTCATCGGTAAATGGCTGTGATGCTGCGTTACTTACATCGATAATGGATAATCGAGCATGCCCTAAAGCAACCGAATTATGCTTAAAAATTCCAGAGCCATCTGGTCCACGCAAAGCGAGAGCTGCAACTGAAGCATCAATATGCTGCAATTGTTCTTTCCCTTTTTGGGTGAATGCATAGTAACCGCTAATTCCGCACATAGGAAAAAAAGCCCCGATCGAAATCGAGGCTTTTAAAAATTAAAGGTGAATTACTTCTCCGTATGCAGCAGCTGCGGCTTCCATTATGGCTTCCGACATGGTTGGATGCGGGTGAACACTCTTAATAATTTCGTGTCCTGTAGTTTCTAAGTTACGAGCAACAACGGCTTCGGCAATCATTTCGGTTACGTTAGCACCAATCATGTGGCAGCCTAGCCATTCTCCATATTTAGCATCGAAAATCACTTTCACAAAACCATCTTTTGCTCCTGCAGCAGATGCTTTACCAGAAGCAGAGAATGGAAATTTCCCCACTTTGATCTCATAACCTGCTTCACGAGCAGCTTTTTCGGTCATTCCAACTGAAGCGATTTCAGGGCTGCAATAAGTACATCCTGGAATATTGCCATAATTAAGCGGTGCAGGATGATGTCCTGCAATTTTCTCTATACAGATAATACCTTCTGCAGAAGCAACGTGAGCCAAAGCTGGACCTTTTACAATATCACCAATGGCATAAATTCCATCGATGTTGGTTTTGTAAAAATCATCCACCAACACTTTGCCTTTGTCTGTCTTAACTCCAACTTCTTCTAAACCAATGTTCTCGATATTTGAAACAATTCCAACAGCCGATAATACAACATCCGCCTCCAAAATTTCTTCTCCTTTTTTGGTTTTTACTTTCACTTTCAGCACATCCGAACTCGAATCTACCGATTCAACAGTTGCATCAGTCATAATGGTGATGCCCGTTTTTTTCAAGCTACGTTCCAATTGCTTGCTAATCTCTTCATCTTCAACCGGAACAATATTCGGTTGGAATTCAACCACTGTTACTTTCGTTCCAATGGCATTGTAGAAATAAGCAAACTCAATTCCGATAGCTCCAGATCCAACTACAACAATCGATTTAGGTTGTTTAGAAAGGGTCATAGCTTGACGATAACCAATAATTTTTTTACCGTCTTGCTTCAAATTAGGTAATTCGCGACTGCGAGAACCAGTAGCAAGTACGATGCTTTTAGCTATGTATTGGGTAATTTTTCCATCGACCCCTTTAACTTCTACTTTTTTGTCTTTGGTAATTTTTCCAGATCCGATGATGGTGTCGATTTTGTTTTTTTTGAGGAGGAATTGGATTCCTTTACTCATCCCATCGGCCACGCCACGACTACGTTTAATCATGCTTTCGAAATCAGCTTCGGCAGCACCATTTATTTTGATTCCATAATCGGCTGCATGATTCAGATATTCAAATACCTGAGCACTTTTTAAGAGAGCTTTGGTTGGAATACATCCCCAATTGAGACAGATTCCACCTAATTCTTCTCGTTCAACAACCGCTACTTTCATTCCCAATTGAGATGCGCGGATGGCAGCTACATAGCCTCCCGGGCCGCTACCTATTACAATAAGATCGTAGTTCATTCGGAATATATGCTTAGCTCCGGATTGTTCCGGATCGGCGGCGAAATTAAGCGAAAATCATGTATTCTCCGCGTTTCTTTATTGGGTTCTGAACAGGTTTTTCAGATTGTTTCAATCTGTGCATCTATGTAGAAAGCATCCACCAATTGCCCAAATGCACTGGTATACACAGAACGTTCTTCACTTTCGATGCATAATTCTTCTACAAGCATTTCAACAGGATGCTTCACTAAATAAACCAAAACCCGTTTGAATTCTTTTCCGGCATGTCCTCGCACATTCACTCGAACTTGAACATGCCATCCAGCCGATCCTGCCTCGCTGAGCCATTCATGTGCAAATTCATAAGGAAAGATAAATGCCGCACGCCCAGTTTCTTGAGTGATTTTGTATGCTGCCTCAAACCAAGTTTTCTTAATCTCTGTTTTGGGACTTAATAAATGTCTTGCTTGATTTCGAGGTGCATTCGAAGGACGAACATGTCCTTGGAAAAAAGGTGGATTACAAATTACTAAATCAAATTGTCCCGCCCATAAATTGCTCATTTCATGAACATCTGCCCAAACACATTCGAGTCGTTCGGGCCAAGGAGAACGCATGAAATTTTCGGCCGACTGAGTTGCTGCATCCATATCCGATTCGATGCCTGTGATACGGGCTTTCGAACGCTGAGCAATCATTAGAGATATAAGGCCCGTACCAGAACCCAAATCAGCTACCATTCGAGCATTTTCAATTGGAGTCCAAGCTCCAAGCAATACACCGTCGGTGCCCACTTTCATGGCACATTTATTTTGTTCGACTCTAAATTGTTTGAATTGAAACCAGCTGTTGGACATGTGATTGTCGGCCAGTTTTTATTTCCGATTCACATCCAGTAAACCTTCGGGAAGATTCATGGTGATTACACCTAATTCCCGATCTACTTTCACAATCCAATCCTCGGCAACTGGAATAAGAACTTCTTGTCCATCGTTTGTAAGTTGAAACAGGTCGTTCGGACCATTTTCAAGGACATCTTTAATAATACCAGCTGATAAACCTGAAGTAAGGTCTTCTATTTTCCAGCCAATTACTTCGTGATAATAAAATTTAGTTCCGCTTAAAGGAGGAAGTTTTTCGAGCGGAAGAAAAACCGCACATCCAGTTAGTGAATCTGATTGTTCGGCATTATCTACATCTTCCAATTTAACATGTGCCGTGTTGGACGGTTGAAGTCGGAAGGATAAAACGAAAAACGGAACCAGTTTTCCGTGGAGTTCCACAAAGACTGATTCCGTTTTAGTATAAGCCTCGGGTTGATCGGTATCGAGTTGCAGACTTAATCTGCCATCGGTTCCTACTTTCCGAGTAAAGACTCCAAGCTGAAAACACTGTTCCTGCTTCATGAGTCTATGATTCAATTATTCAGCAGCTGGTTTTTCTTCTTCAGCAGCAGGAGCTTCAGCAACTGGTTCAGCGGCAGGAGCTTCTTCAGCAGCAGGCGCTTCAACAACTGGTTCAGCAGCAGGAGCTTCTTCAGCAACAGGCGCTTCAACAACTGGTTCAGCAGCAGGAGCTTCTTCAGCAACAGGCGCTTCAACAACTACTTCAACTGGAGCTTCTACTTCAGCAACTTCTTCGGTAGCAATTTCAGCTTCTACAGCTTCAGCAACAGGAGAATTTTTGGCAAGGATTGCAGCAGCACGTGCAGCGTTCTTGGCAGCTTCATCCTGAAGACGCTTTTTGTGAGAATCTGTTTTACCTTCAGCTAATTTGCTGATTTTGCCATCAACTTTAGCATTCTTCTCGTCCATCCATTTCTGGAATTTCGCAGCAGCTTGCTCTTCAGTCATCGCACCTTTTGCAACACCTTTGTCTAAGTGAAGTTGCATCAAAAT
This sequence comes from Flavobacteriales bacterium, assembly GCA_044358335.1. Classification (GTDB taxonomy): domain Bacteria; phylum Bacteroidota; class Bacteroidia; order M30B66; family M30B66; genus CALQRR01. The sequence continues at coordinate 5,555 of JBIKOC010000095.1, forward strand.
ACCTTTGTAGCTAAGGATTGCACGAGCTGTATCAGTCGGTTGCGCTCCGTTTTTAAGCCATGTTAGTGCTTTTGCTTCATCCAACTCAATTGTAGCTGGGTTTGTGTTTGGATTGTACGTGCCTAGTTTTTCAATAAACTTCCCATCTCGAGGTGCACGACCATCGGCAATCACAATATGATAAAAAGCATAACTCTTTTTACCATGTCGTTGTAATCTGATTTTTACTGGCATTTGTTGTTTTTTATTGATTCAAATTGGGCGGCAAAGATATAAATTTTCAGATTCCCAAATGAGTTGCAATGGAATATTGTCCGATTATATATGCAAAACATTATTTAGTTCTGAGTTTATCATCTGTCTATAAGGAATCGCACATTCTAAATTTTAGCTGTAATGACTGATATTACTGAGTAATTTTGATTTTCCACGAGAATAATTCGCACAAGTAATCGGCTTATTAGTTCATTACTATTTCTCAATTACCTTTGCTGCCCGAATTTACCCACATGAGCGAACACTATTCTGAACTTGAGATACAACGACGACAAAGTCTCGAAGAACTTATCAATCTTGGCATCAATCCTTATCCTGCCGAACTATTTCCCGTAAGTGTTTCTGCAAAGGAAGTGAATGAAAAATTTGTCAAGGACTCAGGAGATTATCAGGAAGTCTCTATTGCTGGACGAATCATGACTCGCCGAATCATGGGGAATGCTTCTTT
>JBIKOC010000096.1:0-6221 GCA_044358335.1 Flavobacteriales bacterium
ATGTAGGCAATTCCACCTGTTTGATACATGGTTTCGGTACGCGTTGTTCTTCGTCCACCAAAAGCATGACTCGCTTTATCTATTTCTCCTACATAGGCTTCGGTTTCACTAATAATTCCGCTGCAATAGTTTCCATTTATGTGGGTGCAAATCACTTTACCTAACAGAAATTCCGCTTGCTCAACTACATTCTCGCCTAAATACCAATCTGGTTTTAATTGCGTGTATTCCATTGGATTAAACCTGTTTCTGTTTCTTTCAAAATTCCTTCATCCATCCATTCACGAATCGCTTCTAAAATCACAGCTGGATTATCGGGTAATTGCTCAATTATTTGCTCAGGTGATTGTTCTTTCACCTCTAAAATCTGTTGAATTTTCAGCAACAATCTATCCTTCCAAGCCTCATACTTTCCAGCTTTAGCTTGCTCTAAACACACATCACATTGTCCGCAACGTAATGCATCTTTTTCTCCAAAATAATCCACCAAATATTTCGAGCGACAAGTTTGAGTTTCCTTCACATAGCGCATCATCGCTTGCATGCGAGTTAATGCGGCTGTTCGTCTTTCTTCGTATCGTTTTAGCGAAATGGGAATTCGATCGGGGTGCTGGCGGGCAAGGGTGAAATAAATTTGAGATTCGTTAATGGCAGGATAATAACTGATCATCCCCGATTTATCTAAGTAATTCAGCATTTCAATTAAACGCGTAATGGGTACTTGAATACGTTCTGCTAATTCTTGTTCGCGTATTTGCACATATTCCTGAAACAAGCCACCGTATGAGCGAAGCAGTGTTTTTAAAACAGCTTCATAGGTTGGATTTTGGAATTCGAAATAATAGATTTCTTGTTGGTTGACAGGAATGAAAATGCGCGATGGCTGATAGAAATTTTCTTGCAAACTAATCAAGCCCTCACGTTCGAGAAATCGAAGAGCAGAATAACATTCTACCGGATGATGTTTGTATCGTTTGGCGAATAATCCCAAGTCGAATGCAAATGTTTGATCTTGTCCAGATCCGACAGGCAATTGCAAATAATTTCCTAACCAATTATACATGGCTTTAATGGTGTCGAAACCAGGAAACGCATAACTAAATCGATCTTCAAAATCACGTTCATCTCCATCATCGGTTAGTAAAACAGCAAATGCTTTTTCTCCATCACGGCCTGCTCTTCCAGCTTCTTGAAAATACGCTTCGGGAGAATCGGGCATTTCGAGATGAATCACACTGCGCACATCGGGTTTGTCGATACCCATTCCAAATGCATTCGTACAAACCATCACCCGAACACGACCTTCGATCCATTGTAGCTGTCGATAATTACGAGTAGCACCATCTAAACCTGCATGATAGTAAGAAGCTGAAATTCCAGCCTGTAGCAGCATTTCGGAGATTTCCTTGCAGCGTTTCCGGTTTCGAACATATACGACCGAACTTCCCGAAACATGTTGTAAAATCCGCAGTAATTGTGCTGTTTTATCTTCCGTGAATCGTACGATATACGCCAGATTCGAACGGGTAAAGCTCTTCTTGAAACGTTTTGAATTTTTGAAAAGTAGCTGCTTCTCAATATCATCACATACTTCGGGAGTTGCTGTGGCAGTAAGTGCAATGATTGGAATGCCGGGTAATAATTCGCGTATTTGAGCAATTTCGGTATAGCTCGGACGGAAATCATATCCCCATTGGGAAATACAATGTGCTTCATCCACAGCGATCATTCCAATATTCAAATTGGGCAAGACTTCTCGAAAACGCTCACTTTTTAAACGCTCAGGTGAAACATAGAGAAATTGCATTTGTCCCGACTGACACCGATCGATGAGCATATCAATTTCGATTGCCTTCATGGAAGAGGAAATCATTCCTGCTTGAATGCCTTTCTTTTCCAGGTTTTCCACCTGATCCTTCATGAGTGCAATCAAGGGAGAAATAACAATGCAGAGCTTTTCGAGACAAAGCGCCGGAACTTGAAAGCAAATTGACTTTCCTCCACCAGTTGGTAATAGAGCAAGTGTATCGTGTCCGTCTATAACAGATTGTACTATTTCTTCCTGAAGTGGACGAAAGGTGTTAAATCCCCAAAATCGCTCAAGTATCTCGTGTGGTTTTCCCATCAGGACCAAATTTACTTGATTCCTGCTTTATTCAATATGTATTGTGCACGCCAGCGAATTGAACCCATGGGAACGGGGATTAGTTCATATCCCAATTCGGTATAAACGGCTTCTAGGGCTTTGTGAACTTTAATGGCAGCTGCAAAATCCTCTTTCCGCTCCGCGTCGCGATGAAATATGGCTTCCCAAGGAGGAGTAATAAATACCTGCGTTTCGTATTTAAAATCCTGGCACAATTGCCAAACTTCTTCGGGTGTTTCCTTTTTTTCTTTTCGTAAAAATCCAGCAATATCAGGCAATCCACGGTCGTAAAACCACAGTCCATTTTCACCCGCAGCATATTGATCGATTCTTCCTTGTAGCACCTGCGCCGAAAATGCAGCAATGTCTAACCAAGGAACAGCAGAGCCTCCAGAAGCGATTTCATCTTGGATAATCTGACGGGCTACTTCGTGGAAAACTGCATATTCCATTCGCTCCAATTCTTGGATAATACTTGATTTCCCGAATCCGGGTCCGCCTGTGAGGAGAATGCGTTTGGTCACCGTTTGCAAAGTAAATGCAGTTGACCGCCTTTTCCTATTGGTTTGCAGGCTTTTTAGAAGAAAGATTTTTATAGAATATTTTTGTTTTGTAGGATATAAATGTTCCTGCCTTAGCAACTCATTATCAAGCTACAAGAGCTCATTTCAAATTTATTTATACTTGAATAAAGCATGAGATTGAGCGATACTGTTCTAAATGTGTTTTTTAAATCTACCAATTAGCACCATACCTTTTTACTGTTCAAAATCACCCATAAATTAATCGTTATGAAAAGACTTTTCTTAATTATTTGTCTGTGTATTGGGTGTGAAATTTCACTTCAAGCACAAGTCGATTCTTCTGGTAAAAAGCCTATTAACTGGACTAAAGAACTTCGTGAAGTGACCATTCGAGATGTTAGAAAACCTGATACATTAATTCAATCGCCTACGTGGATGATTCGTGATTTTCATTTTCGGGGTGATAGTTTAGTGCTGCTAACTTGGGAGAAAAATCCCGACAAATGCACCATTCGTTTATTTGATCGAACTGGAAAAGAATTGGCTTCTCATAAACTCGCTGATAAGCCACTCGGGTTCAATAAAGACGTATACGATAAATTGTATCTCGAGTGCAAATCTGCCACCTATCGCTTGGATTTCTATTCCGGAGCTATTTATCTGCAAGCCATGGAGGAGAAGTTTTACTATAGTGCTATTCGTCCAACTGTAGCTGCCAACAACGAGTTATTTTTCGTCAGTAGTTTTCATCCAAAACGTCCCGATTTTGTGTTTTTAAGAACCGAACGAATAAGTCGTGAAACCGATACATTACTGGAAATTCGGGATTCACATTTATATGATTTGTATTATTCGGAATATAAATTTTTGCCCTTTAAAACTCAGTGTGCAATTAAGCGCTTAAGTCGAGAAACCGGACAAAGTAAATACGACTTAGCTGCTCAATTTTCTGGATTCACTCAATCGCTGTGGTGGCGCACTTTGTATTCACCTTTGATACATGCCGATTCGGCTATTTATGTATTTGATCATTATCGGGATAGTGTTTTTTGTTTTACCCAAGATGGCGCATTAGATTTAAAGCTGGAGATGAAGTTTCATAAAGATAAAACCTATAAGAAACAGCTTATACAGGATGAAGTAACCAAAGAATTATATGCTTTACACATGCATGGAGGAACATATACCTTGGCGCCAGTTTCTTATGTGGATGCATCGGAAGGAAATGAAATTCCTTTGTTTTACCGATATGTAGAACATATTCGAATAAGAAATAACGAAGTATTTTACCTGTATCGACCTTTTGAATCTTCGCAGAATAGTTTTCTCTACACCGAACAATTACCGCTCAGGCAGTTGGCTGGAAGATGATTCGAATGCATGTATATTTGGACAATGGAGATTTTAATTCCGTGTTTAGTTGCTTTACTGGCTTCGATACTCACGTTTTTTAGCGGTTTTGGATTAGGTACTTTGCTATTACCTGCATTTGCCTTTTTTGTACCTGTGCATGATGCTATTTTATTGACAGCATTGGTACATATGCTAAATAATCTGTTTAAACTGATATTGATTGGAAAACACGTAGCGTTCGATCTAGCACTCAAGTTTTCTTTATTCACCATTCCCGCTTCGTTTTTGGGAAGTTTTGCCTTGGATTATTTAGAGGAAATAAATCCCATTTACGCCTACACGTTAGGTAGCGAATTGCACGAGATAACCAGTGTAAAGGTATTGATAGGTTTGTTGATGCTTGTATTTGCTGGGTTCGAAGTGATTCCGCGTTGGAAAGCGTTTCAATTCCCAACTAAATTGCTTCCTGTTGGTGCCATTTTATCGGGTTTTTTTGGTGGATTAAGTGGTCACCAAGGTGCATTAAGGAGTGCTTTTTTAGTCCGAGCAGGCCTAAGCAAAGAGGCATTTATTGCAACCGGAATCGTGATTGCATTGGTGATTGATGCAACTCGAATTCCCTATTATTTGTATTCATTCGGACAGAGTTCAGCAAATAGTCAAACCTTACTATGGTTTTTACCTACACTTTGCGCATTTGCAGGAGCTTATACCGGAAGTAAGTTGCTTAAGAAAGTGCAAATAGGATTTGTCCAAACAACAGTTGCTATTCTATTGCTTGTTATAGCATTGCTCTTGATTTTCGGAATCTTGTAATTAAGCCGACAATATATTCCAGCGGATGATTTTATTCCGGTGTAGCATGTATTTCATCGAAACCTTTAACACACCCAAGCCATAAATCGACGAGCGTTTGAAGTTGATGGAAGATGCTTCTTCGAAATACTTAGTTGGACAAGTGATTTCAGCTATTTCGAAACCCTTGTTGAAGATTTGAGCGATCATTTCATTATCGAAAATGAAATCATCTGAGTTGTATTTAAAGTCGAGGCAACGTAAAACTTCACCCGAAAAAGCACGGAAACCCGTATGGTATTCCGACAATTTCTGGTTCATCAATAAATTCTGACTGAGTGTAAGAAAGCGATTAGCTACATATTTATACATAGGCATTCCACCTTTGAGTGCTCCTTTTCCAAGAATTCGTGAACCAAACACAACAGGATACAAACCATTGGCTATGATGGCCACCATCGAATGGATGAGTAGGGGAGTATATTGATAATCGGGGTGAAGCATTACTACTACATCTGCATTCAATTCGAGTGCTTTGGCGTAGCAAGTTTTCTGATTTCCACCATATCCTTTGTTTTGTTCGTGTCGAATGATGTGTTGAATTCCAAGTTTGCGACCTAATTCGGAGGTGTTATCCTTACTATGATCATCAACCAAAACAACTTCATCTACAATCTCAAATGGAATCTCCGAATAGGTTTTCTCCAGTGTTAATGCAGCATTGTAGGCGGGTAAAACCACCACGACTTTCTTCCCGTTAAACATACCGCGAAATTAGTAATCTTTTCAGCATCTGTTTATCAACTATATTTCTAACACTATGTTTCTAACTTTTAACGGAAATAATTTGTAGGCATCCTACCTTTTCGTATAATCGCAAACAATAGTTATACATCCAATACCAGAAAATGGGAGGATACAAAAAAGTAGAAATCGAATACATTCTGAAATCATCACCAGGGGTGTTGTTCTCGTTTTTAACAGAGCCTAGCGGATTGTCTGAATGGTTTTGTGATGATGTGAATATCAGAAGTAGTGTATACACATTTGTTTGGAACAGGGATTCTGAACAGAAAGCAAAACTTGTTAGTTTCAAGGAGAATGTGTTTGTAAAATACCATTGGCTCGATGAGCCTGATGAAACATATTTTGAATTTCGAATTGAAGTCGACGACATAACAGGTGAAACGGCTATGACCATTACCGACTATTGTGAAGAAGACGATGAAGATGAAACTGTGTTAAGCTGGAATTCAGCCATGCAACGTTTGCATCGGGTGATTGGTTCTTGATGCCTATCTTTGTGGCTTGATTGTATCGATCCTTGAAGCGAATCGACTCCTTTGTATTTAAATCCTATATCGGTCCGTTTATCCTGACCTTTTTCATCGCGCTTTTCATTT
>JBIKOC010000129.1:0-5560 GCA_044358335.1 Flavobacteriales bacterium
TGAAGAATGCTCAGTTTGGGAAAATTTATGCAGGTGGTGGGACCGATGATCGCTACAATGCAGGTTTAAACATGAATTATTTCAAAGGAAATCGTCGTTTTACCGTCTTAGGGCAAAGTAATAATATCAATCAGCAAAATTTCTCCAATCAAGATTTATTAGGAGTAATGGGAAGTAGCGGCGGAGGAGGAGGTGGAATGGGCGGTGGCGGAATGGGCCGAATGATGGGCATGGCTCCAGGTGCAAATGATCCTTCTAATTTTATGGTTGGACAATCAAACGGGATTAACACCACGCATTCATTAGGCTTGAATTACACCGATTCTTTGAGCCCTAAAGTAAAACTAAGTGGCAGCTATTTTTTCAATAATAGTGCAAACTCAACGAGTAAAAATATTGATCGGGATTATTATTTAAATGATTCCACCAATCAGCTTTATAGTGAATCTAATACAGGCTGGAGTAATAACTTAAACCACCGACTTAATTTGCGTGTTGAAATAAATTTGGATACCAATAATTCAATTATATACACACCACGCTTAAGTTGGCAGGCCAATCAAAATGGCTCGGATGTAATGGGAAATACCATCCGAAATGCACTCGATTCAATAAGTTCAACTGCGACCAATAATGCTTCTCGAAATACGGGCTATTCAATGAGTCATAACGTATTGTTGCGCCACAAGTTCAAGAAGTTTGGACGTACCATTTCATTTACCTTGAATTCGGATAATTCGGAGAAAAATGGATTGTCGGGATTAGGTTCATCTAATTCATTTCTAGGATTGATTGACACCACTATAACGCTCAAACAACAATCGGGTACTTATAATAATGGTCAGAATTATTCAAGCAACATCATGTTTACCGAACCTTTGGGTAAAGTAGCACAATTATTTTTGAATTATTCTCCTTCCTTATCATTCAATACTTCATCCAAAGAAACTAACCGGTTAAATCCATTAAGTCAGGAATTTACTTCATTCGATACCTTATTGAGCAATCGATATAACAATACTATTACTACTCAAAAAGCTGGTGCTGGTATTCGAATTCGTACAGCTAAATTAATGATGGTATTTAATGCCAATGCTCAACAAGTTATTCTTGATGGTACACAAACCTTTCCTCAAGCATTTGCCATCAAACGAACGTTCAATAACATCGTTCCATTTGCGATGATAAATTACAAATTCAGTAGCTCAACGAACCTTCGTGTTTTTTATCGGAGCAATACAAATGTTCCTTCAATTTCACAATTGCAAAGTGTTGTAGATAACAGTAATCCACTACAACTATCGACGGGAAATTCAAATTTGAAGCAGGAATTTTCTCAGTCGATTAGCACTCGTTTTGCTTCCGCTAATTTGAAAAGTAGTCGGTCTTTCTTTGCAAATATCAGTAGCACATTCACTAATAATTATATTGCTAATTCTACTTTCTTAGCAAATAGCGACACGCTTTTAGAAGGTATTCAAATGAGAAAAGGCTCACAGCTAACACGAACTGTAAATTTGAATGGCTTCATGAGTGTAAATTCTCTATTAACGTATAGTATGCCAGTAAAATGGATTAAAAGCACTCTCAATCTTCAAGGAGGTGTAAACTACACTTTGAGACCTGGTGAAATCAACGGTTTGAAAAACGAAACTAGCACAATCACCTATAATGGAGGATTAGTTATAGCTAGCAATATCAGTGAGAAAATCGATTTTACGCTAACCTATAACGGTGGCTGGAATCAAGTTCAAAGCACCTTGCAGTCCACTCTTAATAACAATTACGTAGTTCAAACTGCCGGATTTAAATGGAATTGGCTTCCTTGGAAAGGCCTAGTATTAAACACCGAAATCAATCATTCTCGGTATGATGGTTTAGGAACCGGATTTAATCAAAACTTTACGCTTTGGAATGCAGGAATTGGATATAAATTCTTGAAAGGTAAATCGGGTGAATTACGCGCTACAGCTTTCGATTTATTGAATCAGAATACAAGCATTAGCCGTACCATTACCGAAACCTATGTGGAAGATAACCGCACCAAAGTATTGAACCGTTATTTCATGTTAACATTCACATTTACTTTTCGAAAATTTAATGGGATGAAAATGCCTGAAGTTCCTACCGATCCTCATGGTGGGCCAGGTGGACACGGTGGACCTCCAATGGGGCCGCCTCCAGGAGGAAGATAATTCAATTAAATATCCCGAAATGCTATTGTATTTCGGGATATTTTATTTAAAAATGGAAGCATTTAATTTATCAATTAATAATTGCATTCCATGAATTTGCTCATCTCCCGAAGCATTCATTAATGCGATAATGCCACAGTTCTTTTCTTTTATAATTCGCACATCAGATCTAAAATGAGCCGCATTTCCTGCATTGTGAGCAATATGATATTCTCCTTCTTCAAAATTAAACCAGCCCATAGAGAAATGTGGGAATCCGAAAAGCATTCTATTCATTTCATCTCGAGTAAATAGTGCTGAATTTCCTTTAAGTGCTTTTAATTCCTCTTGAATAAAAACTTGATAATCCGTTAAATTTATATGGACGTTTCCTGCACATTATAACCAATTTAATTTAGTCAAATCAGTCTCTAAAACAGGTTTGTTTTTGAATCATGTCCATGTACTTGGAATGAATCATTTTTTGTTGGCGGATTTATTCCGAAGTGAATATGCAATCGATTACCTAATTCATTAAGTAATTCCTCATAGGACTTACCACTTGCTTTCTCAAGCATTAAACCAGCAAGTATATAATCAACATTCGATCTCGTTAAACCATTTTCAGCTTTCATAGGACTTTGCTGAAGAAAATACTGTGAAACTAAATAGCGCTGCTGGCTATACTTTCCTTTTATAACTTGAGGATTAGGTTGCTCAAAAGTATAGGTGTAGGGTGGTACTTTTCCCCGATACGTGAGAAGCATTTCTAGATTTACTTTTTGATATGCTTTATTACTAGTTGCCTCTAATTCAGGGAATAAGTCAAAAAATCGAGTGTCCCATTTGAGTTTTCCTTGCTTTACTAAATCTGCGGCAATAAAGGCTGTGACTGCTTTCGTATTTGAACCCAAATGAAAACAGTCGCTACTCTTAGCTATAATTCCGCTTCCTAAAATTGGAGTTCCTGCAACATAAGATTGGATTATTGAATCGGAAGAAACAATTGCAAATGCTAATTCTGGAATTTGATATTCGTGTCGAATACTATCTACAATGCGTGTATAAACTTGAGCTCTACAGCACCCAAATACGGCAAGACAAATGATTAACGTGATTAATTTCATGTATTCGAATATGCATATAAATTGGGTAATAAATTAAGGTTGATTAATGCTCATCCAACAATAAGATTAAACAAGCATTTTATAGATGTACTTACCTATTAGAAACAACTTTACGTTGAATCTTACAAAGCACCCTAAAAAGTGCTTCAAAATTGAATATTCAAGAAACTTTCGACACCCCACTCGTATAGAATAACGATACCATTTTCATTGGATTTCAACCAAAATACGTGCATTCCTATTTTCAAATACAAAAGTTGGCTTCTATTCTGATGAATAGGATGCATGGCATTTGTTGGAGTGTTACTGGCTCGTTTAATCTATCATCTATTTTACCGACTTTATTATTAATAACTATTCTAAGTCTATCTCATACTATACAAGCGAAACAATTCCTCAATAACGAATCGTTTACGAATTATTTAGTAGACCCTTCGGTTGTTATTCGCATCTCCAATGAGAAATATGCTAATGCAATGGATTATCAGGACCTCAAATCTGCTGCAGCTGCTCTTATAGAATTAGGTAATTCATATTTCATTCAAGGAGAATATAATATTGCTGAAGAGATGTTTTCGAAATCTCTAACGCTTAATTTAAAACTAAAAAATCCTCAAGGAGTAACTCATTCTTTACTTGGTTTAGGTGATGTAAATCGAAAAGAAAAGAAGTTTGTAATTGCCAAAAACATATTTTCTGCGGCATTACGAATCGCAGAAAGTCGCAATTATAACCAGGAACTCGCCCAATTGTACAACCGCTTAGGTGATATAAATCGTCACCTTTTAAATTACGAATTTGCAGAAAAGGATTATCTAAATTCTCTCTATATCGCCCGAAAATATAACTACTTAATCGAAATTGGGAATAATTGCAATAATCTAGGTGAAGTCAAACGATTTCAGTCGAAGTGTGCAATCTCTCGAGAATATTACAATCAAGCATTATTCTTAGCAAAATCAACAGGAAACAATTTTGGTATTGTTGAAAATCAATACGGCTTGGCCTGTATTGATACCGCTCAAGGAAATATGAATAGTGCATTGATACGTTTAAATGAGGCAAGAAATTTAGCTGAGAAATTTCACTTTCGGGAAGAGCTCAAAAATGTATATGCCCTCGAAGCGGTCATCTTCGAAAAGCAAGGGGATCTTAGTAAAGCGCTTCAAATTCAAAAAGAATTCAACGAATTATCGGAAGGCTTATACCTCGCATCATTAACCTTGCAGAATACTCAACAGCGCATACTTAATGAAATTGAGCAAAAGAACAACGAACTGCTAGAGAAAAATAGTACGATATCTAAGATGTCGAAAATGCAAATCGGTTTATTTATAGCACTCATATTATTACTTATTGGAGCTGCCTTTTTATACCAATTAAATAATCAACATAAATCTGATTTAATTAAAATAGCTAAACAATCCGAAAAGCTTTCGGAAACAATCCAGTATACTGATATACAGAAGAAAGAACTCGAGGTGTCAAATGACACACGAACTAAATTATTAGGTCTTGTTAGTCACGATATTCGAGTTCCTATGTACAACTCTTTAGCACTTGTAGAAGCCATGCACGATTACAAAGGCGATCCAAAACGGATGAATGAGATTTGTGTCGAAGTGCTTTCAGGATTGCGCATAACAACCCAACTCATCGATAATCTCTTATTCTGGTCACGAAAAAACACATCTCAAATTCATGCAGAATTCGAAATCCTCAATCTAAGAACCTGCATCGAAACCGAAATGAAGCTTTTTTCAATTATCGCTGCGCAGAAGAAAATTGCTGTTTCTAACGAAATTCCGAATAACCTAAACGTATACGCCGATAGCCAACTCATTCGAATGACTATTCGTAATTTGGTTATGAATTCAATCAAGTTTACTCCCGATGGCGGAACTATTAGTATTCATGCAAGTCGCATAAACGGACATACAGAAGTTCGCGTAAAAGACACTGGTTTGGGCATGAACAGCGAACAAATTGCCCACCTTTTTGATGAAAAACATGCGTTTAGCACCAATGGTACTCATGGCGAAATGGGAACAGGATTGGGATTAATGATGGTGAAAGAATTTGTAGAGAAAAACAAAGGCGTTGTAAATGTCGAAAGTGCGCCAGGGCAAGGAAGTACTTTCAGCTTTACACTTAAACCTGTCTAATTCAAATCCAATTCTTCAATCGAGTTTACAGGACTTTCACACATTGTTCCTCGGCACAAATAAAACCTAGGCTTTTCTCCTGCGTTCCTTCCTT
>JBIKOC010000097.1:0-6183 GCA_044358335.1 Flavobacteriales bacterium
TTCGTGCCTTGATCGATCAAGTTCGATTTGCACCTCAGGTTGGAAAATACTCCATCTACATCATTGATGAGGTTCACATGCTCAGTACTCAGGCTTTCAACGCATTCCTGAAGACGTTAGAAGAACCACCTGCTCATGCAATTTTCATTTTAGCTACAACTGAGCGTCATAAAATCCTACCAACTATTCTTTCGCGTTGTCAGGTATTTACGTTTAATCGAATTAAAGTAGATGATATTGCTCGTCACCTTGCCTATGTTGCAAGTAGTGAAAAAATAGAAGCTGAACCGGATGCTCTTCACGTGATTGCACAAAAGGCTGATGGTGGTTTACGTGATGCCCTTTCGATGTTCGATCAAATTGTGAGTTTTTCAGGCGGAGCCGGAATTACTTACGAGCGAGCCATTGAAAACCTCAATGTGCTAGATTACGAGTATTACTTCCGTTTAACAGATGATTTGTGGGCTGGAAATTATTCTGATGCACTTATTCTTTTCAGTACCGTTTTAGAAAAAGGTTTTGATGGAGCTAATTTCTTGACAGGAATTGCCGAACACTTTCGAAACCTCTTAGTTTGTCAGGATGCTGTTACGCTTCCACTTTTAGAAGTTAGTGCCGGAGTTAAAAGTCGATACCAAACGCAAAGTCAGCAATGTAAGCCTGTACAATTAATCAATGGACTTGATTTGGTTAGTAAGGCTGAGCAAGGGTTGAAACAGTGTAAAAACCAGCGACTAAACATCGAATTGGCATTGCTTCAATTAAGTATGATTAACGCTCAACAGGAGGAAAAAAAAAGTCCTGAGTTAAGTGCTGCACCTGCACAAGTTGTTGTACCTAAGGCTAATCCAACTGTAACACCTGCGCCAGCAGAAAAGAATCCGGTTTTAAATTTCCGGGGAAGTGTGCCACTTAAAACGGTGTCGATTAATCAGCACTTAAAGAAAAATGAGCCGGCAGTAAAGGTTGAAAGTGAAGAAGTAAGAACACATTCCATCACCGAAGATTTACCTCGTAAGCACTTCGAATTAACTGAGCTACAAGCTATCTGGAAGCAATACTGTGATCAGTTGCTAACTACTGGACGAAATTCCATGCAAGGAACGCTTACTCTTCACGAACCCGAATTGCGCGAGAATTACCAAGTTGTTTATCGGATACATAACGACAGCCAGTTACGTGAATTAGAATTAGAAAAGCCTGACTTAGTAGGTTTTCTAAGGAAACAACTGCAGAACTTCAATCTCCAGTTTATCATAGAAAAGACAGAATCCAATAAAGCGTTTCGTCCTTTTACCCCGGATGAAAAGTTTAAAGCCATGGAAGAACGAACACCAGCTTTAAGCATACTCAAAGCAAAAATCGGATTACAACCCGAATAAAATAAAAACGCCCGTTAGAAAATCTACCGGGCGTTTTGCTTAAGGCACGTTTAATTTTCTCAGCATACTAATAGGGCCCGGACAATAACTCTCGTGGCAGCGAATGCAGGTTTTACTTAGTGCATTGAATTCTATTTTAGCATTTTCGGAACTAGCTAGTTTCATTCGATCCATTTGGGTCAAAAATGCTGTAGCATACTCTTGAAAATGTTCTCCTTTCTTTGCTTCACTGCTTGGAGCTGCGGTATAAATACGGTCGTAATGCTTACCGAAGATTTTAGGCTTTTCGCCCTCCAACACAGAAACTCGTGCCTTTTTCATATCGGCAGCCATGGTCTTCATGAGTTTACTCAATGGGCTTTGGGTTTGCTTTATTGCAGAAGCCGAAATAAAACACATGCTCACTAAAACAAAGAGAAGAGCAAACCGGTTCATATTATTTAACCGCGTATATGATTACACCATCAGCTTCGAAAGACAATTTCGTTTCTGGCTCGGTGATTTTCATAATTTCTTCTTTTGATTTGCCAGCATCTTCGGCATAATGACGAAGCATTTCAACGCTAACAACTTCTCTATATGCAATGCCATTCATGATTGCTTTTTTCCCGTTACAATCTTTCGGAACGAAGAAACCGTAATCTTTAAAACGAACCATCATTTCTTTACCACCACCTAAATCCACATTCATCCAGCAGCCTTTTTTCTGACAAGCTTCGTTGATTGGGGCTTCAATTTTAATTACAAGCGAATCTCTGCCTTCCATTCTTCTCAAAAAATCGGCAGTAGAGATTGCACCGTCTTTTTTAACTTTTTCTCCAAAGTATTCTGCTTTTTGTGCGTTCACCTGTATGGCTCCAAATACAAGCAACATCAGGAATGTAAGTGTCTTTTTCATAGTTTAATTTTGGTACTGCAATTTAGGAATTTACACTCATCCTTTTTGTGCAAAAAGCATATGACGTTTTCCCGGTGGTCCAGATAATCGTTTTGCCTGCAATCCCAATGAAATTAAGCTTCTTCGCACGTCGCCCTTAACACAATAACTTACCCAGATCCCGCCAGGTGAAAGCACATCAACGCTGTATTTCAAAGCTTCAGTTGTCCATAATTCCGGTTGAGTTTGCGGACCAAATGCATCGTAAAACACCATATCGAACGATTGTTCTGAGGTAAATCCATGAATGCTTTGATTGAGAAGTCTAAATGTAAAGTTACTACCAATAGAAATTGTTTTACTTGCATCCACGTGGTGCATAGCCAGAAAACAAGCCTGCTCTTCGGGTTGAGCGTAATTCAATTGTGTGTATATCGACTCCGAAATTGGAAATGGCTCTAAACCCCAATAATCAATAGATAAAGAGGAGTCCAACTCAGTTTCACGAAGACTAAGCAAAGCATTTAAACCAGTACCAAAACCAATTTCTAATATCCGAACATGCCTTTTTTCAGGTAAACGAAGTCGGAGTCCATTCTCAATAAATACATGCATTGATTCCTGTAATGCTCCATGAACCGAATGATAGGTTTCATCCAAGTTGGAATTATAGAGTGTTGAGCTACCATCAGAGGTAGGAAGCAGTTGAATCATGTTTGATTTATCCCCAAATAGAAGCTGTAATTCAACTTACTTGGAAAGAATCTTAAACTCAGTTCTACGGTTTAACTGGCGACCTTGATCGGTATCGTTAGGTGCAATTGGATCATCGAAACCATATCCTTTAAATTCGAGGCGAGTTTTGGCAATGCCTTTCTTATCTAGCAAGTAGTTCACGACCGAAAGTGCACGGTTGGTAGATAGTTTCTGATTGTAGGCTGCAGAACCTACGTTATCGGTGTGACTTGAAATCTCGATACGGATTTTAGGATTTTGCTCGAGTAGTTTTGCCAAACGATCTAATTCAGCCATAGAACCTGGGCGAAGCGTAGCTTTATCGAAATCGTAGAAGATGTTACGAAGTACGATTTTCTTACCAATTTCCAATTTGCTCATCTCAACATCCTTCACAATCTCCTGATAAGCAGTTGATTTCGGCAAGTCGATGTTTTCAGAATGGAATAGATAATCTTCCATGGTTACAGCGATACCATAATTTCGTCCAGAAGGAAGCGAAACAAGGTATTGTCCTGTCTTAGAGTTAGCCTGGAAAGTAGATACGATTGCGTTTTTCTCGTTATCGGTAATTACGATAATGGCATTCAAAGGATGCTTATCTAAGGCATCTACGATTGTTCCTTTGAGGATGGTAACCTCTGAACGGAATTTGTTTTTATCGGTTTTTGAAGCTACAACCGATTCAGCACGAGCCTTTTCACCAGTAATCATCATACGACTCAGCAAGAGCTGATCTTCCACGTTCAGAATAGGTTCTTTTTCAGGACCTAAGAGTGTAATCATATAGATATCGGTTTCTCCGATAGCATCCATACGAGCAGAGGAATAATATCCATGTTTACCGGAAGCAGATACTACGAAAAAGGCATCTTTATCGGCTGAGTTGATTGGATAACCAATATTTTCTGGCTCTGACCATTTACCCTCTTCAAAAATACTGCGGAAGATATCGTAGCTACCCATGTTTTTGTGTCCTTTGGAACTGAAATACATGGTTTTACCATCGGGGTGAAGATAAACACCTTCCTCATCGTAAATAGTGTTGATAGCTGGGCCTAGATTCTCAGGTTTTCCCCAGCGACCATTAGCATCTTGATGTGTTACATAAATGTCGAATCCACCGTAGTTATCTTCAGGTTTGTTACTTACGAAATAGATGGATTTTTCATCGTACGAATAACACGCATGAATTTCGGAGTACTTGGTATTAATAGCATTGCCTCCAGCTTGTTCAGGTTTAGACCATTTATCCCCTTCGAGTTTAGATAGAAGCACATCGCCCTCGTTTTCATCGGTATAAATGAACAGTTTCTGCCCATCGGCCGACAAGGCGATTGTTGCATCGTGAAGCTTAGTATTAACTGGAGCAGGTAAGTTAACAGGAGGTGTCCAAGCTTTATTTTGTTTGGTGGTGGAAAGAATGTCTTCGTAAAACATGCCGTCTTCAGCAATAGCTTGACCGGTAGTGTTATCCCTACGAGAAGTAAAAAGCATAACCGACTCATCAGCAGTAATTACAGCAGCGTATTCGCGGTATTTGGAATTTACGACAGGTCCAAGGTTTTCGATCATCACGCGAACCGGATTGGCAACCAGACGTTTTCCTTCGTTACATTCGGTAATGCGTTTATCAGGATCAAATCCGGGCTTTTTAATAGCCGCAGATTTATACATGGAGTAATACTTTATCGCATTATCAAAATCGTGATTTAAGTGATAAGCTTCACCCAAATAGAATGTCACTTCCGGATCAATGGAAGGATTCATTTGGTAGGCTTTCTTAAGAAAATCAAGTGCTTTGTATTTGTTAGGAGAATTCAAGTATGAATGGCCTAAACGAAAGTTTAATAAGTCATTATTTGCGTTGAAATTATTGGCTTTAACGTAAAAATCAACGGCCAAATACTTGAGATAATCAGCAGCTAAATAATAACTATCACCCGTTTCAATGTTTTTGATAGCTTCTTTCAAACCGGCTTTATTATCCGGGAAATTTGCTTTCGTGAATTCAACATTCTGCTGCGCTTGAATGAATACAGGCAGCATGAAAAGGACTAAAAAGAGAATTTTTTTCATGTCTGTAATCAATTGCATTCAGAGTCAACATATTGTTTGGCAGCATCTACACCATTTTGAGATGCTTCAGACCAGTCTTTGCAGGCACCAGTAAGATCCCTTAAATTTTCTTTAGCAATTCCTCGATTGAAATACGCATAACCATAAGATGGGTTGATACGAATAGCTTGATCGAAATCGGCAATTGCGCCTGGAAAGTCGCGTAGTTTATTTTTCAAACAACCTCGATTATTTAAGGCGTATTGATCTTTCGGATTAAGTTCAATTGCCTTATTGAAATCAATCATTGCTCCATCCAAATCTTGCATTTCTAATTTCAAACGCCCTCGTTTAACATAGGAAGTAGCCATTTTGGGATCAGAAATAATGGAATAATTAAATTCTTGAAGTGAGGCTTGTAAATCGCCCGATTGACGTAAAGCAGCAGCCAGATTATTATAGGCAATTGCTAATTTAGGATTGAGTTTAGTTGCTTCGCGATAATCATCTATTGCACCTTTACGATCTTCTAATTTAAGTTTACAGCTTCCACGATCATTATAGGCTTCAGCATAATCACTGCGTGCTTTAATTGCATTTGTGAATAGTTCTGCTGCACCTTGAAAATCGTTTGTTTCAAATAAAATCCCTCCTGAGTAAAAAAATGATTCGGCGTTGGAAGGATCGAGTTGAGAGGATTTCTTGAAATCTTCTAATGCACCAGTTTTATCGGAACTTAGGAATCGGGCTTGTCCGATAAAGAAAAGGGTTTTAGCATTTTCTCCTTCAATCTTCATAGAACGTTGGTAATCAGCTATCGCTCCAGCATAATCTTTCAAGTCTGATTTACATACAGCACGGTTAAACCATGCTTTCCCAAAGGTGGAATCTGATTCAATTGCTTTATTGAAACTCCCCAATGCCGTTTGGAAATCTTTTACATTATACTCGCTAATACCTTGATTATATGCTGCAATAGCGGCTTCATTTTGAGCCTTGGCAGATATAAGTCCCAGCAATAACAGACTGGACGTAATTATTGTTTTCATTTTCATTCTCGATTTCCGGTTTCGAATATAGGACAAATGAGACGGATGAAATAGCGGTTTATGTTAAAAATGCCTTTCAGTT
>JBIKOC010000098.1:0-6170 GCA_044358335.1 Flavobacteriales bacterium
ATTCCAGAAACGTCTTGGTACAGGTTTATTTGGTGGTGAAGGTTTCATCATGCAAAAGCTAGAAGGTGATGGTTGGGCATTTGTGCATTCGTGCGGAACTATCATCGAACGTGAACTAAACCCAGGCGAGATACTTCGTATCGACACCGGTTGTATAGTAGCGTTCACCCAAAATGTCGACTACGATATTCAGTTCATTGGAGGAATTAAGAACACCTTATTTGGTGGAGAAGGAGTTTTCTTCGCTCAACTTACTGGTCCCGGAAAAGTATGGATTCAATCCTTGCCATTTAGCCGTCTTGCTGGTCGTGTATTACGTTATGCCCCGGGTGTGGGCCGTGGCGGTAAAGAAGAAGGTTCTTTGCTAGGCGGTTTGGGTGGTTTGTTGGATGGGGATAATAGATGATGTGCTGATTAGATAATGTGCTGATGTGCTGGTTAACAAACAAACTAGCACATTAGCAAATCAGCACACCAGCACATTTTTAATTATTTTTCACCGATACTGTTTGATGGAAAAATGATTTGACTATATTTGCAGCCCTTAAAACTAAAGATTCATCGCCATGGCGAAAAAAGGCAATCGTGTTCAGGTTATCCTGGAGTGCACCGAGCACAAGACTTCCGGCGTACCGGGAACTTCACGTTATATCACTACGAAGAACAAAAAAAACACTACGGAACGTATTGAATTGAAGAAATACAATTCAGTGTTGAAACGTGTAACCGTTCATAAAGAAATCAAGTAATCGCTGAACCATGGCTAAGAAAGTAGTTGCAACCCTGAAAACTGGCGCCGGAAAATCATTTACCAAAGTGATTAAAATGGTGAAATCGCCAAAAACTGGCGCATACGCATTCAAAGAAGAAGTGGTTCATAACGACCACGTGAAGGATTTCCTTAGCGGGAAATAATTCTTTAATGGATGCATCCAAGATTGTAAGCTTCTTCCATACCGGAAGGAGCTTTTTTTGCTAACAGGCGATAGCCTATTTCAATCCCACATCTATGGCATTTTTCGGTTTGTTTTCACGTGAGAAAAAGGAAACCCTCGATCAAGGGCTAGCCAAAACCAAAGAGAGTTTCTTTTCCAAGCTGGCCAAGGTTCTCATTGGTAAATCGAAGGTAGATGAGGAAGTTCTCGATAATCTGGAGGAAATTCTCATAGGAGCTGATGTAGGCGTTAGTACTACACTAAAAATTATTGAGCGCATTGAAGCTCGTGTTGGTCGCGATAAATACACTACATCCTCAGAGCTCAACGGAATTCTCAAAGAAGAGATAGCCGCTCTACTTGAAGAAAATCGTAGTAGTGACCTAGTTGATTTTGATCTTCCTAAAACCGATGGACCATACGTAATCATGGTTGTTGGAGTAAATGGAGTAGGAAAAACAACCACGATTGCCAAATTAGCCTATCAATTCAAAGAAGCAGGAAAATCAGTAGTACTCGGTGCTGCTGATACTTTTCGTGCTGCTGCGGTTGATCAAATCACCATTTGGGCCGATCGGGTAGGAGTGCCACTTGTGCAACATGGAATGAATTCCGATCCTGCTGCCGTTGCCTATGACGCAGTGCAAATGGGAAAAACTCAGAATGCCGATGTGGTCATTATCGATACCGCTGGTCGACTTCATAATAAAGTTAACCTCATGAACGAATTGAGTAAAATCAAACGCGTCATGCAAAAGGTTGTTCCTGATGCTCCACACGAAATTTTACTTGTTTTAGATGCTTCAACAGGACAAAATGCGATTGAACAATGTCGCCAGTTCTCTGATGCCACCGATGTGAATGCACTCGCTCTCACGAAATTAGATGGTACAGCTAAAGGTGGAGTGGTGATAGGTATTTCTGATCAATTTAAAATTCCAGTAAAATATATCGGTTTAGGGGAGGGAATGAAGGATCTTCAACTCTTTAACAAAACCGAATTTGTGGATTCTCTTTTTAAAGAGTAATTCGGATTAGTAAATACATTTTCCTTAGGGGAAATTTTCCCCAATCAGTTCATCCTGCATGAAGACCAAAACCCTCAAGAAAAATAAAGTCAATGTGGTCACACTTGGCTGCTCCAAGAACATTTACGATTCGGAAGTGCTTATGGGGCAACTCAAGGCGAATAAGTTCGAAGTGGAACATGAATCCAAGCACGATGATTCCGAAATTGTGATCATCAACACTTGCGGATTCATCGATAATGCGAAAGAGGAAAGCATCAACACCATATTGCGATACGCTGAAGCTAAAACCAATGGACAGGTAGCTAAAGTATACGTTACAGGTTGTTTGAGCGAACGGTATAAGCCCGAACTCGAACTTGAAATTCCTGAGGTGGATGCTTGGTTTGGTACTCGTGATTTGCCTCGCTTATTAAAAACACTCAAAGCCGACTACAAACACGAATTAGTGGGTGAACGTCTACTCACTACTCCGGCTCATTATGCTTATTTCAAGATCTCAGAAGGCTGCGATCGACCTTGTTCCTTTTGTGCTATTCCTCTTATGCGTGGTGCACACGTTTCCATTCCTATGGAGCAACTCGAAGCACAAGCAAAGCAATTAGTGAAAAATGGCACAAAGGAATTACTTCTAATTGCACAAGATTCAACCTATTACGGTCTCGATTTGTATAAAGACCGGAAACTGGCCGAACTCATGAGTCGACTTTCGGATATCAATGGTTTAGAGTGGATTCGATTGCATTATGCCTTCCCTAGCGGATTTCCAACAGATGTTTTGGATGTAATGCGTGATCGAGAAAATATCTGTAAATACATCGATATGCCGCTTCAACACATCAGTGATTCGATGTTGAAAAGTATGCGACGCGGAACAACCAAGCAAAAAACGATCGACTTGGTAAATATGATTCGCGACAAAGTTCCAGGAATGGCCATTCGTACTTCTTTAATTGCAGGATATCCAGGTGAGACTGAAAAAGATCATGAGGAAATGTTGCAATGGATTCAGGATCGTCGTTTTGAACGATTAGGTGTGTTCACTTATTCGCATGAGGAAAATACGCATGCTCATGCTTTAGTGGATGATGTTCCAGCGGAAGTGAAACAAGAACGTGCCGATGCGGTGATGGATGTCCAAATGGGAATTTCAGCCTCGCTTAACCAAGAAAAAATTGGCAATACCTATAAAGTACTATTCGACCGAAAGGAAGGTCCGTATTTTATTGGTCGTACTGAATTTGATTCACCCGAAGTGGATAATGAAGTTTTGGTAGAAGCAAAAGACGATGCATATGTTCGCGTTGGAGATTTTGCTCAAGTAAAAATTGATCGAGCTGAAGAATTTGATCTTTTCGGTACTTTCGTGAAATGAAGACACGATGTAGCTACGTTCCTTACCGAAAAACCGGGAAGTTTCAACCTATCGTGTGCGATTATTTGGATCAAGATCCTTTCTTGAAGCCCTTTTATGAGGCTGCTCCAACCTTGGATAATTTCCAACATTTTATCCATCAAAAAAGTCAAAAACCAGTCAATCGGAATTTACTAGCTGAAGTATTACGTGATCAATACAAACAAGCCGGCATTCTCGATTCAATAGTCGAGAAACAGATTTCCAACCTGCAATCTGAGCATACGTTTACCATCACTACCGGACAACAAACCGGAATTCTGCTCGGACCATTATATTCACCCTTGAAAATAATTTCTGCAATCAAATTGGCGCAGGAATTAAGTCAGAAATATCCTGAGAATCGGTTTGTTCCAGTTTTTTGGATGGCAACGGAGGATCATGATGTTGCAGAAATTGACCATGTTTGGGTGGAAGGACAAAAGCTACAGTGGAATACGAATCAATCGGGACCAGTTGGTCGGTTTTCGCTTGAAGGGATTGTGGAAGTTTTGGAGAAGTTTGAACAAATCGCAGGTAAAAGTCCGGATGCAATTCGACTCACTGAGATTTTCAGAAATGCATACACTTTACCTAATCTTTCATTAGCAACTCGATACATTGTCCACCAGTTATTTGGTCATTGGGGACTATTGGTTATTGATGCGGATGATGCACGATTGAAAAAGGTGTTAGCACCATTAATAATTCAAGATATACTTGAAAAAAATAGTTTTAGAGAAGTAAGTAAGACCAAAGAACGGCTTGAAGAACGTTATCATTCTCAAGTGAATGGAAGAGAGATAAACTTTTTCTTTTTGGAAGATGGTTATCGAGATCGGATAGTAGAAGAGGAGGGAAGATACTTAACTCATGATGGAAAACACAATTGGAATTCGGAGGAATTGAAACAGTTGATTTCAGAACACCCTGAAAAATTCTCACCTAATGTTTTGATGCGGCCTATTTACCAAGAGACCATTTTACCCAACATTGCTTATTTTGGTGGAGGAGCAGAGATTTCGTATTGGTTAGAATTAAAAGGGATTTTCGATTATTATCGCATGCCTTTTCCTGCTTTAATGCTAAGAAACTCGGCGTTAATCATCGATCGTAAAAACACTTTGCGAATTGACCATGCTCGTTTCAATGAAGAAGATTTGTTTAAAACCCAATCTGAGTTAGAAAAGCAAATCGCTTTATCACTCAGTGAAACTGATTTGGAATTAAAGAATGAATTTTCGGATCTAGCAAAGCTTACCAAACAATTGAAACATCATGCTCAAGGATTTGATTCTACCTTAGTATCAAGTGCTGAAGCTTTAGGAAAACGACTGGAAACTCAATTGGGTCGATATTCTCAAAAACTTATTCGTGCTCAAAAAAGAATAAGTGCTATTGAAATTAATCGGTTGAACGAAGTGTTTAATCATATTCATCCAGGTGGGACACTTCAGGAACGTAAAGAATCCATCAGTACTTTCATTTTAAGACACTCATTTATCATTCTTGAAGTTATTTTAACTGGGTGTCGACCTTTAGAGAATTCCTTTCTTCTTATTTATCAGGAAGATTGAATCCTATTTTTTAATATGAAAATTCCTTTTCATCTCCTATATTGGCAGTTGATTTTAAGCAAGAATATTTTCAAATTCTACCCATGAAGAAGTTTTTTCTTTCGTTTTTCTTTCTAAGTCTTTTTTTGACTAATACCCACATTCAGGCACAATCTAATTGTATAGATGTGATGAGCATTCTCGTAAATTCTTGCGCCCCCAATGGTAATGGCGAAGGTAAAAACGAAATGGTTCGAATGAGAACCGGAGTGCTAGATTTGAACATTTACGACATGATTCTTTCTTGGCCTAATACAAATTTGTCTTGGAACGGTATTATTATAGATGCTGGTACGGCTCAAAAAACAGCGGAGTTTAATGCCACAATTGTTTCCTGTGGATATTTGATTGAGCCTCTAGATGGAATTATACCTGCTCAACACGATGTATTACTTATTTCTAGTTACGACTGTAATACATCTACTAATTTCTTTTCACAGTTAGGAGACACTCTTTACATAATTTATGCTAACGAGAATACCAATACTGGTCACGTTCTCAATTATGTTCCAAATGCTTTTCCTAATAATCAAACATTAAGTATTGATATTCAGAATATAGCTGGGTGTTCTGAGGAAGTAACTTATTTTCGCACACAATTAGTTACAACTGCTGGTAATATTGGAGATGAGGACGGGGCAACCGTTAATTTTGACATTCAAGGCAATCCTACTTATATCAATATCGGTTGTGTTGCACCCATAACTCCTTTTTCTGCTAATTGGCTTGCACCTACAGTGTGCGCTAATTCACAACCATTTAATCTAAATGTTCTCATAACTGGCACAACAGGTGGAACATGGTCGGGACCAGGCGTAACTGGTAATATATTTGATGCCACAGGCTTAAGTGGTTCTATTGATTTAACGTATACAGTTGGTGCAGGAGCCTGTTCTCAATCCAATACTCAAAATGTTACAATAAATCCTGCTGTTAATCCCAACTGGACTGCCCCTTCTTTAATATGCAGTAATGCTGGATCCATTGATTTAACTCAATATATTACAGGCACAACAGGAGGAACTTGGAGTGGTCCAGGTGTTAATGGTAATAGTCTTATTCCCACAAGTTCATCTGGTTCAATTACGCTTACATACTCGGTAGGTACCATCGGGTGTTCTCAATCGCAATCTAATGCAATTCAAATTCAACCAATCAATGTTAATTGGTTAAATCCAGGAACTGTTTGCTCTGGAAA
>JBIKOC010000099.1:0-6154 GCA_044358335.1 Flavobacteriales bacterium
TTTAAACGTTTGCCTTTGGGAGTTTTTCCAAATCGTGGAGTATTTAAGAAAAAAAAATACCCGTAAAAAATACTAAAACAAGATATAAATAAATCATGATGAAGCTCCTTTAGAGCATAAGTGCTAACGGTTTAAATTGAAGTATATTTTTTAAGATGCAAAATCGAATTTAGAACTGATTTCTTCTACAATGGGAATATCTGCCTCGGCCCAGTCGAGTTGAAATAATTCGGATGGAGAAACCCACATACATGCATCATGTTCGCGTAGTTGAATATCTCCCGAAAGCTTCCTCACCAAAAAGGGTAGCAGTTGAATGCTAATATCTGGATAGTTAAATTGTGATGGTGTTAAGGGTTGAATTACTTCCACACGAATCGCTAATTCTTCCTGCAATTCGCGAACGATACATTCTTCGGCTGTTTCACCTGTCTCCATTTTACCTCCTGGAAATTCCCATTTTCCCGGACGACTCATCGAATTACTCCTACGAACTGCCAATATGCGTTGCTCTTGGATTAAAATGGCACACGTAACTTGAATCATCTCTAAGAATAACCTTCTATCAACAAGCTTAAAACCTCCTGAGCTGCAATAGGAATGCTGGTTCCTGGTCCAAATACTGCCGCAACGCCCGATTCAAATAAGAAATTGTAATCCTGTTGTGGAATTACTCCTCCTGCAACGACAACAATATCGGGACGACCAGCTTTCTTCAATTCTTCAATTACTTGAGGAATGAGGGTTTTATGTCCGCCAGCTAAAGATGAAACACCTAAAATATGCACATCATTTTCGAGTGCTTGTTTGGCCACTTCGGCTGGAGTTTGAAATAACGGTCCAATATCGACATCAAAACCAATATCTGCGAATCCTGTACTTATCACTTTGGCGCCACGATCATGACCGTCTTGCCCCATTTTAGCTACCAAAATCCGTGGTCTTCTACCAGCTAAAGCCGAGAATTCATCCGCCATTTGACGGGCTTTATCCAATTGAGGATTGTTTTTCACTTCGTTCGTATAAACACCTGAAATACTGCGAATGGTAGCTTGATAACGACCATAAACCTGTTCCAATGCCCAAGAAATTTCTCCTAATGTGGCACGAACACGGGCGGCTGCAACACTTAATTCTAAGAGATTTCCAGTTTGCTTTTGTGCTGCGTCGGTTAATGCTTTCAATGCTGCATCAACAGCCTGCTGATTACGTGATTTCTTAATCTGCTCCAAGCGAGCTAATTGCTGAAGCCGAACCTGCGTATTGTCCACTTCACGAATCTCCAAATCGGTTTCTTCACTCACTTGATAACGATTGACACCAACAATCACTTCGGTTCCAGCATCAATGCGAGCTTGCTTTTTAGCAGCCGCTTCTTCGATTCGCATTTTCGGAATTCCGGTTTCGATGGCTTTGGCCATGCCTCCTAGAGCCTCAACTTCCTCAATAAGTGCCCAAGATTTTCTTGCTAAATCGGCCGTGAGTTTTTCGACATAATACGAACCTGCCCAGGGATCAATCAGTTTGGTAACGCCTGTTTCCTGTTGGATGAAAAGCTGTGTGTTTCTTGCAATTCGGGCTGATGCATCAGTTGGTAAAGCAATCGCTTCATCCAAAGCATTGGTATGCAAACTTTGTGTTCCTCCTAAGACAGCTGCCAAAGCTTCTATGGCAGTTCGTGCTACATTGTTATACGGATCTTGCTCCGTTAAGCTCCATCCGCTGGTTTGACAATGTGTACGTAACATGAGCGACTTCACCGAAGTAGGATCAAACGACTGAATCAACTTCGCCCACAACATCCGCCCCGCGCGCATCTTGGCAATTTCCATAAAATGATTCATGCCGATTCCCCAGAAAAAGGACAAACGTGGCGCAAATTCATCCACTTTCAATCCTGCAGCCATTCCGGTTCGAATGTATTCTAGTCCATCGCTGAGCGTGTATGCTAATTCAATATCTGCAGATGCACCTGCTTCGTGCATGTGATAACCGCTGATGCTGATGCTGTTGAACTTAGGCATCCGCTGCGCTGTGTAAGCAAAAATATCGGCGATAATTCGCATACTTGGTGCTGGCGGATAGATATACGTATTGCGCACCATGAACTCTTTCAAAATGTCGTTCTGTATGGTTCCGCTTAGCAATTCTTCTTTTACGCCTTGCTCTTCGGCAGCAACAATGAAAAAAGCCATAATCGGCAAAACAGCACCGTTCATGGTCATCGAAACACTCATTTGATCCAGTGGAATTTGGTCAAATAAGATTTTCATGTCTTCGACCGAATCTATTGCCACTCCTGCTTTTCCAACATCTCCTTCTACCCGCTCGTGATCGCTATCGTAACCTCGGTGAGTGGCTAAATCGAATGCAACAGAAAGTCCTTTTTGTCCGCCAGCTAAATTCTTGCGATAAAAAGCATTGCTTTCTTCAGCGGTAGAAAATCCTGCGTATTGACGGATAGTCCAGGGACGCGTCACATACATACTTGTGTATGGTCCACGAAGAAATGGTGGTAAACCAGCTGAGAATTTCAGGTGATCGACCTCTTTTAAATCATCCGAATTGTAAACAGGTTTCACTGCAATGCCTTCTGGGGCGGACCATTCACGAACGGTTTCCGATTCGGCAGCAATGGTTGGAATTTGGATTTTGGAAAAATCGGGACGCATACAGGAGGAACAGGATTAAAGGAGGACTTCTTCGCTCAAACGACCAAAAACGGCAGCCGCGTCGCATCCGATGTAAATGAAATCATGAATTCCGAGTTCAGAAAGCTGATTTTTATTGGAAGGATTTCCCGCAATTAGAATCGGTACTTCTGGCCAACCATTTTGCAAGAGTAATTCGACAGCAGCCAAATAATCTTCATCAGCCGCACATAAAACCAATACACTAGCTTGCTTAGCTGATTCAGCATGCATTTGATCAATTAAGGCAACTTGAGCATCACCAGTTGAAGAAATAAATCCTCCAATAGATAGAAATTCCTGAGCAAAACCTGCACGTGCATTACGCTTTGCCGGATCGCCAAACACAGCAAGATAAGCTGTTGGATTACCATCGAGTGTAAATGCCTGGCGGAAAGATTCGAACATGGCAGCATCACGGAAAAGTTCAACAACCCGTATTTCGGGAAGTTTAGCCAATGGATCGCGCTGTTGCTGAATTTCCATTTTCACTTTGGCTTGAGGTGCCGCATAAGTAGAAACGCCAACAATGGAACGTTTGCGAGTTCGTAAAGCATTCTCCAATCCTGCACGAGCAATAAGAACCTGATCTTGAATATATCCCGAACGGAGACTTGCCACAAAACCACCTTTCGCTTCCAGTTGAAGAAAAAGTGACCATGCTTTTTGAGTGAGTTCGAGCGTTAGTTGCTCAATCAAATAAGAACCGGCTGCAGGATCGCTCACTTTATCGAAGCTCGATTCGTCGTGCAAAAGATGTTGGATATTCAAGGCGTGTCGGCGAGAAGCATCGTCCGATTTCCGAAAAAGTCTATCGTGAGGATGTACTACATGTTCATCGGTTCCACCTAAAATGGCCGACATCGATTCGGTGGTAGCACGCAAAAGATTATTGTATGGATCGTACAATGTTTTTGTGCGCTGAGCTGTTTCGGTGCAGAGCCAAAGTGGTAAATCGTTCGCATCGAGATTATGTCCTTCGAGCAACATAGCCCAAAGCAAACGTATGCTTCGGAATTTGGCTATTTGTTGAAAATATTCCGAACCGGCAGCCAATCTCAACTGCATGGTACGTGCAGTTTTCTCTTTATCGGAACCTAATTCGATGAAATATTCGTTTAAGGTTGATAGCGCAAAAGCCAACTCTTGAACAGCCGAAGCACCTGAATTGTACCAACGAGTTGCATCAACCGAAATGGTTTTAAAAAGCGGCATGTTGAGCGCAGCAAAATCACGCGCAACCTGAACCAGTTGAATACTTTCTTCCCGACTGTATGGAAAGGCTCCGGTAAAAGCAAAATCACCTAAAGGATCAAGACTTACCGAACCTTGAATGCGAAGCGGATCGAGTTTTCGACGAGCAATTTCATCTTGGTAAAGAAAAAGAAGCGAGGCTGATGCTTCCCCGCAATCAAAGTGAATTCGAGCAATTTCGGGAAGGATGTTTCGAAGCGTTAAGATGAGTTCTTCCTGATTGCTAATTTCGTGTCCCGTAAAACGAATTGCTGTTGCGCCACTTTCGAGTGATTTGAGCGCTTGCTTGTTGGCCTGAACTAAATCGGCGGTATCTACATCTACGCAGATATCCCAATCGTTAGCAAAGGCAAATTCGGGATGATGCGCGATACGCATTCCACTTACAGGATGTGAAAGCGGAGCATTTTCCTGTTCGAGGTAAACTGGAGTTTCCAGTTCTTCGATTCGGGTATTCAGGTACTTATCAATAGAATCGACCTTGAGATCTTGGAGAAGTCGAGCTTTCCATTGGTCAAAATTCGTAGCAGAAAATTCAGAAAATAGCGGTTTCAAAGGCTTCAGGCTTGATGAACAAAAGTAGCAAATTCAATCCCGAAAAATCAGTAGATTCCTATTCCTGCGGCTTTTTTGATTTATCCACCACCAACCAAATTTCCTCATTTTCCTTCTTCATTTTGTATTTCTCGCGGGCGAATTTTTCGAGGCTACGGTTGTCGGTCATGAGTTCGTTTAATTGCTCATGGGTGTTTTCAATTTCCTCTTGATAGTAACGTTTCTCCTTTTTCAATTCGTAAAGTGCCTGACGGTCTTCGTATTGAGAAATGAGGTTGTTTTTATCAAAAAAGACAATCCAAACCAAGAAAATCAAGAACACCAGCAAGTATTTGTTGCGGATGAACGGATATCGCTCGAGGAATTGGCTAAAGAAATTCATGCTCCAAAAATAAGCTTGCTTTCTACATGCGTGTGAAAGTGATCGAAAAGTTGTCAGCCCTAGCCTGTTGATTTTAGCAAAAAAGCCTCTATCCAAATCGAACAGAGGCTTTTACATGAGTTTTAAAGGTATTATTCTACATATAATTTCCCAACCATTTTAGGGAAATGCCCAGGGAAGGTGCAGATGTAGTTGTACTGTCCAGCAGCAGGAGCAGTAAATTCAAACGTTACAGTTTCATTAGGCTTTGCCAAAGGAGATGCAGCAATAACATTTGGATTTTCAGGGATGTATGCTTTGTCCATACCAGCAGCGATACCAGCCGTAGCGATTTCCTGCCCAGTACCTAATTTTACCAAAACCCAATTATGCAACATGCCTTCCATGGTGTTGGTATTGATGAGCGTGAGTGTTACCTTATCACCCGCTTTAACGGTTGAAGAAGCCGGTTCATAGCCCATATCAGCCATTGAATTACCAATAACTTTGATCGTTAGTTTGGCTTCACCTGGAGTGGATGATTCGGGAGTTGATTTAGAAGTCGTATCTGTTTTAGGCGCATCAGCAGCTGGTTGATTACCACCGCAAGAAGCAAATAACAAGGCAATTGGGAGAGCGAGAATACTTATGTTTCTCATTACATGAAATTGTTAGATAACAAGACAAAGTTTAGGTTGATTTGTTTGAAAAAACATGAATACATCACTTAAAACAAATAATAAAATGTCCTTTTGAAGATAATAAATGCGCACAGGATAAATTTCTAAAAGATGTTAACATCGTGTGTCTAGGCTATGGCTTGGGTTATATTTGTACAATGGAAAATTTCATCGTCTCGGCCCGGAAATATCGCCCCGTCACCTTTCATTCGGTGGTTGGACAAGAGGCAATTACGGGTACATTAAAAAATGCCATCCGTAATAATCAGCTTGCACAAGCATTTCTGTTTTGCGGTCCGCGAGGAGTTGGGAAAACCACCTGTGCCCGAATTCTAGCAAAAACGATTAATTGCTTCAATTTATCGGCTGATACAGAACCGTGTAATGCCTGCGAGAGTTGTACTTCGTTTAATCAGAATGCCTCTTTCAATATACATGAATTAGACGCTGCTTCCAACAATTCGGTGGATGATATTCGTGCCTTGATTGATCAAGTTCGATTTGCACCTCAGGTTGGAAAATACTCCATCTACATCATTGATGAGGTTCACATGCTCAGTACTCAGGCTTTCAACGCATTCCTGAAGACGTTAGAAGAACCACCTGCTCATGCA
>JBIKOC010000100.1:0-6133 GCA_044358335.1 Flavobacteriales bacterium
AAGCATTCAGCCCCAAATCCCTAAAATACTTCAGTTTTTCAGAAGTTGTTGAAGAAATCTGAACGCTGAAATTCTGTTTGGCTAATTCGAGGGCTAATGGAAGTCCTAGCCATCCACCACCTAAAATACTCACTCCTCTCATCTTCTTCCTCTTCTACCTCCCGAACTTTTCTTACTGCCTGCCGCTCCTGGGAAATATGGTTTGTGACCCGGATTATTTCGCTTTTTACCGGATGAAGATGTCGATCCCGAATTGCTTGTAGATGTGGTAGATTTTCTACCTCTGATGTTTTTCTCTTTAGCGTTTGCCGATGGACGACTTTTTTCGGATGTGGAAGATTTCCTTTTTTCGGATGGTTTAGCAGCAGAAGTACTTTTCTTCTTCTCAGGTGCCATACTCGAATGACCAATCATTTCCTGAATTCCTTCTCGCTCCACTTTTGTTAAATCGCGCCAAGTTCCAATCCCTAGATTTTTCAAACTCACGTTCATGATGCGAATGCGCTCTAGTCGTGTAACCTCATACCCGAAATGCTCGCACATACGACGAATCTGACGGTTTAAGCCTTGAATGAGAATTATCCGAAACACCAATGCCGATTCTTTACTCACAAAGCACTTACGTGTATTGACGCCCAAAATAGGAACACCTTTACTCATTCCTTCCACAAATGCATCGGTAACGGGCTTGTTTACAGTCACCAAATATTCCTTCTCATGCTGATTTCCAGCACGTAGAATTTTATTCACGATATCTCCATTACTGGTGAGGAAAATCAAGCATTGTGAATCTTTATCTAATCGACCAATGGGAAAAATGCGTTGCCCAAATTTTAGGTAATCGATGATGTTGTTTTTTACCGCTAATTCGGTTGTGCAAACCACGCCAATAGGCTTGTTGAATGCAATTAGTATTTCCTCTTCAGCAGCACGAGATTCAATCTCTTGTCCGTTTACCATCACCACATCATTAGGCTTGACTTTATCGCCCACATGAGCTTTACGACCGTTAATCAGCACATGGCCTTTTTCGATGTAGGCATCTGCTTGTCGGCGAGAACAAAGTCCGCTTTCGCTGATGTATTTGTTTAGCCGTGTTTCGTTTGATTCGTTCATGATAAACTTGAATTCGATTGACTAAACCCTTGAAAATTCAAGCTTAGTAGAGTGAGTATTAATTGAACAGGAAACTTAAGTAGGTGATTTTTGACAAGCCCGAACGTTGAAATCCTGCTAAAACTCGGATAGCTGCTTTTTTGTTTTTCGAGCCGCATAATTCGGGCAATCCACATACAAAAAATCCATCTAGCTTCTTGAAATCCGATTTTACCGTTTTTGAGCTAACAGAAACTTTCCCAAAATTGAATTCTCCGGTGTAGGACTTTTCTACATAATTTTTATCTCCATCCGAATTCAGCGTAACCGTTATACCGCGCAATTTACCATTGATAGCAAGCACAGTAATTCCTAAATCATCGTAAAAAAATGCTTGTTCCCCATTTTTACGTTCACGCACATGTTTGGTGTTTCCAATTTTAGAGGAAATGTCAGTCACCTTCATGTCTTTAACGAGTTGTAAATCAGTAATGAAGAAACTATAATTCTGAGTATTGAATTTCAGTTTAACTTTTTCTTCTGCTCCTTGAATTACACTTGAAATTAACAGGGTTAAAACAAACAATATTCGGATAGGGCTTAAGAAGTTATTGAGCTTTATCATGAGCGCAAATTTCAATGATTTTTTCCAGTAAGAACATGCTTTCTAATCGAAAAATATTTCATCTCCCAATGGAGCTCAAAACCAGATTTCATGAGCACAACGAAACGTATTTACATGCGCATTCACAATATCCGAAATTCGCTCAGAATAGCCTCCTCCTAAAGAAACACAAACTGGAATATGATTAGTATGCGTTGCTTTAAACACCAATTGGTCGCGCTTTTTACACCCAGCTTCAGTCAAACCTAAACGCCCTAGTTTATCTTGTTTGAGCACATCAACTCCACTTTGGTAAAAGATAAATTCGGGTTTGAACGATTCAATGATATGCAACAGGCTAGTTTGTAACGTGCTCAAATATACCTCATCTGATGTATCATCGGGTAGAGGAATATCCCAATCGGAAGTTTCTTTGTGTAAGGGGAAATTGGATGCTCCATGCATGCTAAATGTAAACACGCGCGGTTCTTTTTGGAAAATTGAAGCAGTTCCATTGCCTTGATGCACATCTAAGTCGATAATAGCAATTCGTTTTACCTTTTTCTGATCCAATAAGAAAGCTGCTGCCACGGCTTGGTCATTCAACAAGCAAAATCCTTCACCCTTGTCAGCATAAGCATGATGTGTTCCCCCTGCACCATTAAATGCTATACCGAATTCTAATGCAAACAACGCGGCTTCGACGGTTCCACCAGTAAGTCGTTTTTCGCGTTCAATTAATTCGGGTGAAAGTGGAAAGCCGGTTTTACGAATCTCGCTAGCCGAAAGTGAACAGGTGTTGAGTTTATGTAGATAATTTTTTTCGTGTACCAAGGCCAGAATTTCATCTCGAACAAGTTGAGGCTCAAAGAAACTTTCTCTGTGTACAATGCCTTCATAAATAAGCTGTTCGGGTATCAGCGAATATTTTTCCATCGGAAATCGATGTCCGCTTGGTAAAGGATGTGGATAGCTTTTATGCCAGGCAATCATGAACATCTGTGTACAATTTCATTCAAAGTTTGAAAATTCATGTTTCTCTTGTTAGATTTATCCCAAATCTTCCAACGTTTTGCAAAATCGTTACCCAACCAGATTCCTCAAATTAACTCAATTCCTGCTTAGCTTAATTGCTTTGATAGTTGTCCATCTTGATTTGGATGCTCAAAGTTCCTCTTCTAAATCGTTTTTCCGCACCTATGGATTAACAACCAGCGATTATGGAACATGGGTTTGTGAAACTTCCGATCAGGGTTATTTGCTATCTTTCAATTCTCCCTTTAACGCACTGGTTGCTGGTGGATTAGTCAAAACCGATTGTTTAGGTGAAATTCAGTGGCAACATTTGTATACAGCAAATGGTGGGAATATTCTCACTAAGCAGGTGGAGGAAATTAATGGAAGCTATTATGTGTTCGGTGCTGCAGGAAATACACTCAATAACGCACAATTGTATTTTGCGCGTTTAGATGCCGATGGTACTTTGCAACAAGCTAAGTATATACGTTGTTCAACTTCCGATAACCCTGCTCGCTTTTTACAGGCTGCGGATGGTACTTGGTGGCTCATCAGTACGGGCGACAATAACGTAGATTATGAAAACATCTGTGTGACGCATCTTGATTTCAACATGAATTTTATTTCATCCAAGAAATACTCGCTACCTCAAAAAGAACTTATTGTTGAATCTGTTGCATTAACGCCCGATGGGGAACTTGTTCTTTGTGGAGATTACTCATCAGGCTCTACTTTCCGAAATGCATATGTGATGCGCATTGGAGTTGCAGGAGAGCTTCGTTGGTTTTCTTCTATTAGTCACTCGTACGATGTGTTTTTGAATGATGTGGTAACAGATGCAGCTGGATTCAGTTATGCTTGCGGTTATATGTATGATAATGTGTCCGGTTGGGATGGCATTATGGTGAAATTCAATACAACAGGCGATTTGTCGGGACAAGTTCAGATTGATATAGCCGAAGATGATCGGTGTAGAACATTAGCATTCAGGGATGGGAATTTATTATTGTTGGGAGATTTCGGAACCTTCGACGACCGCAATATTTTCTGGTTGAAAATCAATACTACAAACTCTTCTGTAGGTGATCCGGTTCAATTAGTTTGGGGTGATCCATATACAAATTATCCTTACAAAGTTGTAGCAGGTTCGGCTGGTAGCTGGCTGTTTACAGGCGATTTTGCTGAACCTTCTGGATTACGAAATGCCGGATTAGTCCGCTTGGATACCTATTACCAACTTCCTTGTAACACTTTGGCAATCGCTAACTTTTCTCATGAAGTTGGCACATTTACCGACGGAATTGAAAATCCGTTTATCCAAAATATTCAAGCTCAAGTGACAGATGCTAGTTTTACGGATATTCCATTAACATACTCTACAACAAACGTTTGTGGCGTGTATTCTCCATCAGCTGCAGCTTCATTCGAATTGCAAGAAGATTGTCCTTTGAGTTGTGCTCAGTTTACCGATCAAAGTTTGTGTAATCCAACTACCTGGTCTTGGGAGTTTCCCGATGGAGATCCGCTTGTTTCAAGTGATCCCAATCCAACGGTTTGCTACAATTCTCAAGGACAGAAAACGATCAATCTTACGGTTAGTAATTCAGATGGAAGTAGTTCAACTAGCTTTATTGTGGATGTTAAGAAGGATTGTCCATTGATTATTCCTAATACATTTTCTCCTAATGGAGATGGAATAAACGACCTGTTTACCATTATTGGCTTGAAATCGAATAGTACTTTTTATGTGTATGATCGATGGGGGAAAAAGGTATTTGCTTCAACAGCCTACACCAATAATTGGGATGGTAATATTCAGGATTCATCTGGAGCACCAACGAATGATCTTATTTCAGCAGGTGTTTATTTTTATGCGTTAGAATCACCTGATGGGTCTAAAAGTAACGGCTACATTCAAGTAGTACGTTAAGTATTATTTTTTAAAAAGCATAACCAACGCTAAGTCCACCATAAGGAATAAATAGTCGACTCTGTAGCCAATTATCTGGATCATAAAGTGGGAAAAAAGGACAAAAAGTAGCTCGGAACAAAAATCCATTAGCTTTTTGATATCGGTAGCCAACTAATGGATTACCCATAAGATAGGTGCTTTCACCGCCCATAATTCCGAAGGTATAAGTACGAATGGCATTAAAACCAACTTCCAGCTTATTGGCTTTTTTGCCATAAGTCGCATTTAATCCTAGTGTTGGAATGGCATTAATAAAAAGTGCCGTACCAACCCCAATTCGTGCATTGAACGAAAAAGATTCATTCATCCAAAGCGTTCGTTCATAATTTACCGAAAGCAGGTATCCTGAGCCAGCCAACTCGCCATATACACAGTTCTTGGCAGCACGATATCGATCGTATCGAACCGTGTCAATTTGAGTAAAACCCGATAAGCTCGAGCAAACGAATAATAGACTAAGAATAAATTGAATCGATTGTCTATTAATCATATTCTCAGTTTTAAACCTGTAATACTCCTACGTTGTAGCGTTTTTCAATAGGGGAGTGGTTAGCTGCTTCAATTCCCATCGAAATTGCTTTTCGCGTATCCATCGGATCGATAATCGCATCTACCACTAATCGAGCAGCACTGTAATAGATTGATGTTGTAGCCTCGTAATGATTGAAGATTTTATCATAAATCTCTTTTTCATCTTCGGGTGTAATGACTTTTCCTTTAGCTTTTAACGAACTTACTTCAATCTGTAAAAGAACTTTCGCTGCCTGTGCACCACCCATTACCGCTATTTTAGCTGTTGGCCAAGCTAACATCAATCGAGGATCGTATGCTTTTCCACACATAGCATAATTACCGGCTCCATAACTATTTCCGATCACCACAGTAAACTTCGGCACCACAGAATTAGCCATTGCGTTCACCATTTTAGCACCGTCTTTTATGATACCTCCTTGTTCTGAACGGGAGCCAACCATAAAGCCAGTCACATCTTGTATAAATACTAACGGGATTTTCTTTTGGTTGCAATTCATGATGAAGCGAGCAGATTTATCGGCCGAATCACTGTAAATCACACCTCCAAACTGCATCTCTCCTTTTTTGCTCTTCACCACTTTCCGTTGGTTGGCAACAATTCCAACAGCCCAACCATCAATACGTCCTAGCCCACAAACGATACTTTGACCATATTTTTCTTTGTATTCTTCAAAATCTGAATCATCAACCAAACGATCTATGATATCATGAATATCGTAAGGCTTTTCACGGGTTTCAGGAAGAATGCTATATAGTTCCTTAACTTCTTTCTTAGGTAATTTAGATTCAGCGCGATCAAATCCAGCTTGAGCAGGAGCTCCCACTTTATCCATGATATTCCGAATGCGATCTAAGCAATCCGCATCGTTTTCGCACTTATAATCAGTCACTCCACTAATCTCACAATGTGT
>JBIKOC010000101.1:0-6129 GCA_044358335.1 Flavobacteriales bacterium
GACTCTTCCAAAAGAACTGGCGTATATCTTTTACCTCCTGCAAATACAGCTCGCACATTTAAGCTTAATATATTTCGATTACCCATTTTAAATTCTTTCCCCGCCAATAAACTACTTGCATAATTTCCATTATATGTGGTGTTTCTTAAAATCCCATCCGAACCACGGTATTTTGAATCGTAAATAGATCCAGTTAACATGAAATAATAGTGATGAGAGAAGTATTTTTCACATGTTAATTCATAGCCATAATTATATCCAGTTCCAGAATTTTTTGCTGCTATTGTTGAAAATCCTTGCGACATGTTAATCATCGACAAACCATTCGATGCCGATTTATCTACCGGAATGGCATATAAGTCTTGATAATAGGTTTCCATTTTTAAATGCAAATGTTCCGATAACATCGTTTCGTATCCCAATACATAATGTCTTGATTTTGAATAGCCTAAGTTGCGATTAGGATTAGAAATACTTCCATCGCTTATCCAACTTTCAGTTCCTTCACTTCAACTTGCATATGCACATTTGAGTGATTTTCATCCGATTGAAGTAAAACGCTATCCTGATGATCTTTTCTTACTTTCAAATGACGAATAACGTTCAAACAGCGATTGTGAACCGATTTGAACAAGTATGGTCGAATAGCAAGTTGAATCTCAATCGTTGTTCTGCTTTCCCAAAGTTTGACAAATACATCCTGAACAATCTCTTCTGCAGCATCTTGATCTTCCAATATAGACCAGGCGTAACGGGCTAAACGCTCGTAGAAAAGATGAAATAACTTTTCAAAAGCCATCTCATCTCCCGACCTAATTTTTTGAAGTATCAACTGCTCTTCCATCGGTTACAAATTAAATGATTCGAAGTCGAATAAACGGAATGGATTTAAAATGAGGTATCAGCCTATCGCAAATCGAGAATACAAGGCATTGTCTATATTTGCGCCGAACTCTATTTTATGAAAAGCATCAACTTACTATTCAATGTCGTACTTACTGTTGCGGTAGTCGTTTTATTCGCACTGTTTTTTTCTAATAAGAAAGCTGGTAACTCTGGCAGTTCTAGTTTAGCTACAAGTGGGGGAGGAGCAGCTAATATTGTCTTTTTCAATTCCGATTCTTTGATGGATAATTATCAAATGTTTCAGGATGAAAAAGTTGTTATGGAGAAAAAAACCAAAGAAGCAGAAGACAGTTTTGCAGCTGAACAGAAAAAATTCGAGAAAGAGGCGAACGAATTTCAGCAACGTGCTCAATTCCTCACCATTACTGACAAAGAAGCAAAGCAAGAAAAACTCTACCGTGAGCAACAACGTTTGATGCAAATGGAACAAACTCTTTCAGCCGATTTACAAAAGCAAGAAGCCGAAGTGAGTAAACGTATTTTCGATACCATTGAAGCATATTTGAAAGACTATGCAAAAGATAAAGGATATACGTATGTGTTATCTTACACTCGCGGAGGCGGAATTTGGTTTGCCAACCCTGAATTGGATATTACTTCAGATGTATTGAAAGAACTTAACGATCAATATAAAAACAAAAAAGCCGAATGATTTCATTCGGCTTTTCTTTCTATGGTGCCCAGAACAAGATTCGAACTTGCACAAGCTGAGCTCACTACCCCCTCAAAGTAGCGTGTCTACCAATTTCACCACCTGGGCATTAAGTCGGCAAAAATAGGAAAAAGATCTGTTCATCAAATGGCATCATTGCTTTTCATTTGTGGAATGCCAGGAAGCGGAAAATCGAGCTTTGGTAAACGCTTGGCAAATAAATTAGCTTGGTCATTTTTAGATTTAGATGAACTGATTACCCGAGTATCAGGGAATGCGCCCCAACAAATTATTCTAAATTCTGGTGAAACAGATTTTCGTCAAATTGAAGCTGAAATTCTTAGAACAACTTCCTCTTTAAGTAATCATGTAATTGCCTGTGGTGGTGGCACTCCCTGCTTTAATGACAACTTGACTTGGATGAAAAAACAGGGTGTTGTGGCCTATCTTGATTTGCCATTAAAAACCATCCATCAACGTATCCTTCAATCAGAAGGCTTCAAGAAACGTCCACTACTTGGTGATTCTCCCGAATTAGTTTTCGAAAACCTCAGTAAAACTTGGGATGGTAGAGAATTTTATTATTCTCAAATCGACTGGAAAATCAATGGTCTAGATTTGAAATTACCTGCAATTATGGAGGAATTTCAAAAACAATTAGCTGCTTTTAATGAAGCATCACATTGATTTCATCACCATCGACTAAAACTTCTACGTGTTCTTGAAGAGTAGTTGATAGTGAAAGTCCTATATAATCAGGCTTTACAGGGAATTTGTTGTGCCTTCTATCAATGAGCACACATGTTTGCACCGAATAAACCGGAAATTGCAGAAAATACATTAAAGCGTAAGAAAGCGTTCTTCCCGAATTTTGAACATCATCAATGATTATCAAAGTTGCTTTAGGCAGTATTTCTGAAGAAATATTAGTAACAACTGGGTGATTTAACGGCTGTGTTTTATCTAACTGAACGGAATAAACAGTTAGATCCTTTTGACTAAACGATTTTAGGTAACGAGCAATAAGTCTTGCAATTGCAAAACCACTTGATTGAATACCAGCTAGTAAAACATGGTCGTGATCACTTGTTCTTTCGAGAATTTCCAATGCTATTCGCTCTAGTTTCTGATGAACTTGATGAGAATCCAATATCAATGAAGGCATAGTCTATTTTCTAAGATTCAAAAATACAAAGTGTTTTAGCGTTTCCGGTTACCTTTGTCATAAGTTGTTATGATTCAGCAATTCTGCTTCTTACTATTATTACTCATTTCCTTGTCGGAGAATCGCTTGGTTGCTCAGGATCAACTTTTCCTGAGAAACGATGATGGTGTGCTCGATTGCTACATTATCAATGTAACCGATTCAATTATCTTGTTTCGAACGCTTGATCCTTCCGATAAACATGAATATGAAATTCCTTATGCTGATACGTATGGTTTTTTATTAGAAGATGCCGGTCGTTTTCAAACATTAAACGATAATACAAATCGATTTCGATTAAGCTTTTATCACGAAAAGAAACGTCGGCGCCCATATTTTCAGGTTGATAAAGGGATGATTTTCCGACTTCGTAATGATACTACTCTGCTTCCACTTAGAGGGAAAATAACTGCCATTACCAATGACAGTATTCAATTGGAAATGAAACGAAAACGCGTTGTGGAGCGGACTAATTTTGCCATACAGGATATTGAAATGTTTGGATATACCACCAAATGGACTCAATTAGCTACGTTGGTTATGATTCCTTCATCATCTTTAAAAGAAGGTTCGCTTCAGTTTTATCGACAATTATCGCTCGATAAAGGTTGGAAATGGAAAGTTAATCCTGCTCCCGAACAAGAGGTCCCGTATTCAAAAATGAAGAAGAAATTCCGACGGGGACAATTACTCAAATTGCCTAAATCAGTCCGGAAGAAGAATCTCCGTGATAAGTAATGGTATTGAGAAGCTTTTTTAAATCCTCTACTTTAGTTGGATAGCCAAGCTTTTCGTAAGCTGTTATCAGATTTCGGATTTGCCTTTGAATGATTTCCACATTACTGCAACTTTCGTAGAAAATCCGATTGGGCTCTAGCTTGAGTTGCTTCAAAAATGTGTCAATTTCTCTGCGACTAAACACTGCTCCTTTGCTAAAGGGAATGATATAGAATAATATCGGCTCTTCTTCCTCATCATTATCCCTCAACGTATATTCATCGCGATACGCAAGGATAAAATGCTCAGGAAGATTTACTCCATAAATCGGAATGTTCAAACCTTGAGCAATGCAGGAATATAGAATGCTTAAAAGGAGTGGATTACCTCTTTTACTTTCTAAAACATTGTTGATATAAGAATTCTGAGGCGCGTGATAATTACTGGTATTACCAGTGAAATTGTACACATCAAACAGAATATGATTGATTACTCGAACCTTCTCAAAAGCAGTTAAATTAGGATTCAACTCAAGCCAAACATCTTTTCGTATTAATTCAATTTGATGGCGAATAGAATCTTCATCCAAATCGGGATATTGATATCGAGCAATAAGCATGGTGCCTTGAAGTAAATCGATTCCTCCAGTGGCTGTCCAAAGTTTTAATTCTTCTTGTGTTGAGTTAAATTGGATAGTTTGAATGATATCCTCAATTCGGCTTTGAAGAGTATTATTAAACGTGTTCTCCCACACATCTTCTAAAGTCGGAATTACCTCATTCCCTAAAGACAAAAGGCGATTCCTGATCTCAGAAAAGATTTCATCATCTGGATCTTCCAGAAGCAAAATCATTGCGCGTAGGGATTTTTCTTGTGATTGTTCCATTAAGCACTTAACCGATCCAAAACAGATGTAATCAGATTCTCAATTACTGGTTTATAATCTCTGCTATATTCTAAACTTGCTCTGTTAGCGATGATTGCACATGCTGTAGCCGAACGATGTCCCAACAAACGCGATAATCCAAACAAAGCAGATGTTTCCATCTCAAAATTGGTTATGAGTAAATCTTGGTGTTTGAATCCCATCATTCGCTCATTTAAATCTGGAACTGCAGGAGTTAATCTAAGAGTTCGTCCCTGCGGACCATAAAACCCACAAGCAGTAGCAGTAATTCCAGTGAAGAAGCCCGGACTTAATTTCGAGAAAAGTACCGGATCGCTCTCAACTAGATAAGGTCTATTCAAACTCTCGGGCAAGTGTAATTGTTTAAGAATAGCAGATAATATAGCTTTTTCACGCTCATTTTCTTGGAATGAATAGAAATGAAGCAATCCATCGAATCCTAATCCATGGGTACTCACAATTACACTGTCAACTGGAATATCTTTTACTAAAGTCCCTGAAGTTCCGATGCGAACGATATCCAAAGAATGATGTGTATCTCGAATAACTCGATTTTTTAGATCGATATTCACAAGTGCATCTAGCTCATTCATGACAATATCTAAATTGTCGGTGCCGATTCCAGTCGAGATAGCAGATATTCTTTTACCTCGATAGGTCCCAGTATGGGTAACAAATTCTCGGTTCTGAACACGACATTCGATTATATCGAAGTGTTTCGAAATTGTTTCTACACGACCTTGATCGCCTACAACAATAACGGTATCAGCAAGTTGTTCGGGCTGAAGTTTAAGATGGTAAATACTTCCATCAGGGTTGAGAACCAATTCGGAACTAGGGAGTTTCATCAAGTTCTAATGCTTACTTTTGTAGGAATTCAAAGTAAACATTCTGCATGAACACAACAAAAAAAATACTGCTCGTTCCAATCGACTTTTCTACACAATGTTTTATTGCTCTTAATCATGCCGAAGAAATGGCTAAAACATTTCAGGGTGAGATTTATTTATTGCATGTTTCAGAAGAACAAAGTCTTATTTCCAGCTTATTTTCTCGAGAAGACCAAGATAAGCATCAAGATGAAGTGTGGAAAAAAATGACCGAACTAGCTCAATTCACCGAATCAAAGAGTAAAGTTCGAATCACACCTTTGGTTGCTAAAGGGAAAATCTATGAGGAAATTGTAAGAGCCGCTGAATTGGTTGGTGCTACTTTCATTATCATGGGAACCAACGGCTCGGATGGAATTCGTAAACGATTTATTGGATCTAATGCATTGAGAGTCGTTCGCGAATCTCGAATTCCTGTTATAACTATAAAAGGACAACCAGAATACAAAGGAATTCGCAGCATTATTTTACCGCTCGACTTAACGAAAGAAACGCGCGAGAAAGTGAATAAAGCAATTGAGTTCTCTCGGTATTTCAAGGCACATGTTCATGTTGTTTCAATTCTGTTAACCGATTCCGAAGAAGTAGTTACAAAGTTGAAACTGCAAATGGCTCAAGTGAATAATTTCCTCACAAAAGCTGATGTTCAACATACTACCGAAACTATCATTGCTCCAGAAAAGTCAGAAGGACTTGTAAATGAGGTGATCAATTATGCCAAGAAAGTAGAAGGTGATTTAATTATGATCATGACTCAGCAAGAAACTAACTTTACTGAGATGTTCATTGGTTCTGCTGCTCAGGAAGTGATTAGTTCATCCGAAATTCCTGTTTGCAGTATCATACCAACGGT
>JBIKOC010000103.1:0-6103 GCA_044358335.1 Flavobacteriales bacterium
AATCGAGGAACCAATTCTCATACATGCCTGAGACATGTGTGATACGTTCCTCTGAACCACCATTTTCGGGCGATTCGAGCTGTTCGTTTAAGTCTTCTGGTGTTTCTTCGGCCCTGGGTGGCAAAAATAGAAAACAAGCTAGCTTTTTTACCTAGTGTTTGGGTATGAGTTGTTAACAATGGCGGTGATTTACGCTATATTTCGTCCGAATTCCATTTCGATACTCCATGACATTCAATCAGCAATCAAGAAACCTACTTCTATCTTTCAATCGAATGATAGTTGCGTGTTTTCTGCTGATATCCGGTTTTTTGTCGGCGCAAATCGAACAAGTGGAAAAATTTGGATCGAATCCAGGTGAATTGCGTTGTTTTATTTACAGCCCTAAAACACTACTAAAAACCAATGCTCCCATGTTGATGGTCTTGCATGGATGTAGTCAAACGGCTGAAGAAGTGGCCAATCAATCGGGCTGGAATAAATTAGCCGATTCCTTGGGGATGCTGGTCGTTTATCCGCAACAGCACCTGATGAATAATCCCTCGCGTTGCTTTAACTGGTTTAGGAAAGAAGATATAACCAAGGGCGAAGGAGAAGTAGAGTCGTTACATCAAATGATTCAATACTGCAAGGCTCATTATCCGATCGACAACAAACGTGTTTTTGTTTTTGGCTTATCGGCCGGAGCGGTCATGGGAACTGCGCTGATGGCCGCCTATCCAGAAGAAGTTACAGCGGGTTGTTCATTAGCTGGACCTGCTATTGGAACCTGGGAAGGCAGTTTATCCCAGATGAAAGATTTATACGATGCCGATTTATACGTACCA
This sequence comes from Flavobacteriales bacterium, assembly GCA_044358335.1. GTDB lineage: Bacteria > Bacteroidota > Bacteroidia > M30B66 > M30B66 > CALQRR01. The sequence continues at coordinate 828 of JBIKOC010000103.1, forward strand.
GAATCTCAATTAGAGAAACTTCGTGCGTGTAATCCGGGTTATGTCGGAACGTATCCATTGCTACTAACTGTTCAAGGAGGCAATGATGTCTTGGTTACGATAGAGGATCAAATGAAGCAGATTAATCAGTGGACAGCAGCAAATGGAGCGGATGCAGTTCCCGATAAAATGGAATTGATACATACCAATCCCAATGTGGAACGCAGTGTTTATACCAATTCACAAGGAAGAACGGTTGTAATTGCCTATCAGATAACAGGTGTAGGTCACGTTTTGCCTATTGATTCAGGCGATAAGATTGATGAAGGAGGGAAAACTGGATTGTTTTCGAAAGATGTGAATTTCCATCTTCCTTATTGGGTAATGCGGGAGTTTGGGATGATTAAATGATTTGCTGGTGTGCTAATGTGCTGATGTGCTGATGGGATTCAGGGAGGTTGGAAGTGTACGTTCTGGTTGTTAAATCCGATTTTTAAATGATTTGATGATTTGCTTGCCGCCAAACAGGCGGGAAGATGAGGATAGAGTTAGGCTGGTTAGCTCGCTGAGCGGGTTAAAGCGGGTTGAAGCAGGTTAAAGCATGCTGTTGGGGTTGTTGGGGCTGTTGGGGTAATCTCCCCGGATTGAAATCCGGGGATGCGGTAGATTTATCATCAACTCAATTGTAACAGTAACTAACGAGATTCTGCATATTAGCACGTTACGGTAACAGCACATCAGCCCATCGAACTAGCACACTAGCACACCAGCACATTTGATTGATATGCTCCTGCATTTTTCTCCTTAGATGTCAAGGATGTTTCGAATTGTGTATTTTGCGGTGTTAAATTGACACTAATATCGATTCATGGGACTACGCACTGAGAATAGAAAACTTTCATTCCGTCAGATTTGGAATATGAGTTTTGGCTTTTTGGGGATTCAATTTGGATTCGCGCTTCAGAATGGGAATGCATCTTCAATCCTTCAAAATTTTGGAGCACATGTGGAAGAACTTTCTTGGTTTTGGCTAGTGGCGCCCTTTACGGGGATGATTGTTCAGCCTATTATAGGTCACTATAGCGATCGTACTTGGAATAAACTAGGTAGAAGGAAACCTTACTTCTTAGTCGGCACGTTGATTTGTTGTTGCGCTCTTTTGTTGTTACCCAACTCTGGGGTGTTTTTCGTGGGCAAGATGGCGCTGTTTATTGGTGCTATGTTTTTGATGTTGATGGATGCGAGTATCAATGTGGCTATGGAACCGTTTCGTGCATTAGTGGCTGATAATTTACCTGATAATCAACGTACACTTGGATTTTCGATTCAAACTTTTCTCATTGGAGTTGGAGCAGTTTTAGGTTCTTGGCTTCCTTGGATTTTGCAGAATTTGTTTCATGTTTCAGCATCTGCACCTGCCGGACAAGTAGCAGATAACGTTATATACTCCTTCTATTTTGGTGCTGCAGTATTCTTGTTTGCCATTTTAGTAACGATAATTCGCACGAAAGAATACCCTCCTGCAGAATATGCTGAGATTCATGGACAGGCCGAAGAAGAAAAAGCGGGGCTAAGTCAAATATTTAAGGACTTTTCGAAAATGCCCAAAACCATGCGTCAGTTGGGCTTGGTGCAGTTTTTTAGTTGGTTTGCATTGTTTAGTATGTGGGTTTTTACTACACCTGCAATTGCTCAGCATATTTATCATTTACCAGTAACAGATACGTCTTCTGATCAATTCAGAGATGCTGGATCTTGGGTAGGGATTATTTTCGGTGTGTATAATCTAGTTTCGGCTATTTATGCACTATTACTTCCATCAATAGCAGCGCGGTTTGGACGAAGAAACACACATGCTTTCTCACTTGTTTGTGGAGGCTTGGGTTTAATATCGATGTACTTCGCGCCCAATAAAGAATTTTTGATTTTCTCCATGATTGGTGTTGGTTTAGCTTGGGCGAGTATTTTGGCCATGCCATATGCCATATTAGCTGGATCAATTCCTGCTGGGAAAATGGGGGTTTATATGGGGATTTTTAACTTCTTTATCACCATTCCACAAATAGTTAATGGGATTCTTGGTGGTCCAATTGTGAAGCATTTTTATAATTCCGAAGCAATTTATGCCATCATATTAGCAGGCATATTTATGATTCTTGGTGCAGTTAGTTCCTTTTATGTGCAGGATGCTACTACCATTAATATGAATGATAAACGATAGTTTCTTGCTTCTGGTTGATTGATAACGGCATGAAATATTTGAATAAAATTTGAATCGAGCAGTTGGATTTTTTCCGACTGCTTTTTTTATTGATAATTTACTCATTCTGATCGAGAGTTTCTCCTTTTAAGAATGCTTTTTTAATGTAATAAATGGTGCAGAAATGCAATTATTTTAAATGCCTGAGGGACAACTCCTATGAATTTAAAATATTGAATATCAGATAATTGTAATTAATGTTAGTGGGTTGTGTGGAACATTGTAACCTTGTGTTGATGATGTAAGTTAAGGGGACAAAACTCACTTAATTTATTTTTTGATGTTTAAAAAACCCAACCTAACCAGAACACTTTTCCTAAGTGGAAAAAACGTTCAACGCATTTCGAAAGCAGTATTTGCTTTAGGGATGTTGGCCATTTTGCCAGAAACTATGATTGCAGCAGCTTCGGCTTCAGTTGTAATGCCTCAATCAGTTGGAGTGTCAATCAGTGGCCCTTCATCTTTTTGTCCTGGCGCTTCCGCAACTCTTACAGCTAATGTAACAGGCTGCAACGGTTCTACCTCTTTCGTTTGGAAGAGAAATGGTGTATTTATGCCAGGTGCATCAACAGCGTCTATTGTTGTGACAAATCCTGGTGATTACACTGCAGAGGCAACTTGTTCTGGTCAAACAGGAACATCTGCTGCATTTACTTTAAGCCGTCTTACATTAAAGACCAATGTTCAAAATGCATGTCCAGGTTCTACTGGTAATGTGAATCTGATTGTTCAAAATGGTACCGCTCCATTTTCGTATTTATGGAGTAATGGACAAACATCTCAAGATTTAATTGCTGTTTCAAATGGTAATTATTCAGTAGCTGTTTCCGATGCTAATGGTTGTGTGGCAACTACAATTGCAACAGTTAACAACACACCTGTAGTAATTAGTGCAGGAGAAAACAAAACCATTTGCAACGGATCATCTACTTCGCTTGCAGCAAGTGGTGCCGATTTGTATTTCTGGTCACCCGCTGATGGATTAAGCAGTACCAATGTGAGCAATCCAACTGCAAATCCAACATCAACCAAAACCTATACTGTTACAGGATATGTAGCAAGTGGAGAGTTGGTTACCAATGGTGATTTTAACCAAGGTAACAAAGGCATTTTATCGAATTATGCCTATGTGAATTCATTTGCTAATGGTGGTTATTCAACTGGAACTGGATTATATCCTGAAGCAAAATATACAGTAGTAGCTAATCGCAACGATTCTAACGTTACAAAATTCCATCCTGCATTTTTTGGTGTAGGTCGTAATGGTGGCGAATTAGTAGGTCGTAACGAAGATAATTACATGGCCATTAATGGTTCAACTGTATTAGATCAAGTAGTTTGGAGTCAAACAGTGGAGGTTCTTCCTAACAACAACTATAGCTTCTCTTCTTGGATTTCATCAATCAATGCTGGAAATCCTTCTAAACTTCGTTTCTTAATTAACGGTGTTGAACTTGGACCTCAAATTATTGCTCCATCCACATTGAATACTTGGATTCAGTTTTACACGGTATGGAATTCTGCATCTGCAACAACTGCAACTATTAGCATTATCAACGACAATACAGTTGCTGGTGGTAATGACTTTGGTTTGGATGATATTTCATTCTCTACAACGTGTTTTAATACGTCTACAGTTACCGTTTTTGTAAATGATGTGATTTCGGGAAATGCAATCACAGCGCCTGCTTCAGTACAAAATTGTCTTTCTATTGATGCTGCCGAAATTACTGGTTCAGTACCAACAGGCGGAACAGGTTCTTATACATACCAATGGCAAATCAGCACAGACAATTCAACTTGGGATAATATTGATGGAGCAACTTCACAATCATACAATCCAGGTGTAGTTTATACAAGTGCTCGTTACCGTCGTGTTGTAAAAAGCGGAGAATGCACGCTAGAAAGTAATATTGTTACCATTACAGTTTCTTCCACATATACCATTAACAACAATACAATTACGGCTCCAGCAACATCATCATTTTGTTCTGCAAGCGATCCATCTAACATCGTAGGTTCTTCACCTATTGCTAGTGGTTCTGGATCTTTCACGTATATCTGGTTATCTAGTACTGATGGAAACGAATTCGTTCAAATTTCGGGCGCTACGGCATCTTCTTATAATCCAGGAATGCTAAGTCAAACAACATATTTCCGTCGTGTAGCTAGAAAAGGGACATGTACTTCAGCACCAAGTAATATTGTTACTATTACAATCAACGAACAACCGTCTATCAGTGTAGTTTCTGGCGGAACAGTTTGTGGATCTGGAAGTGCTACTTTAGAGGTTGCTTCGGCTGGATCAACCATTGCTTGGTTTGCAAATGCTGCATCCTCAACAGTTTTATATACAGGAAGTACATACACAACACCAAGTGTTTCAACATCTACCGATTATTACGCACAAGCAACATTAAACGGTTGTACTTCAGCTAAAATTCCGGTTACACTAACAGTTAATTCTATTCCAACAGTTGAATCGGTAATGGATGGTTCGGTTTGCGAACTGGGCGATGTAACCGTTTCAGCGGCAGCATCAGAAGGAACAATTTCTTGGTATACTGAATCGGTTGAAGGAAATCTTGTTGGTACAGGAAATACATTCACTTTCAATGCTATCGGCAACGACGCTTCTGTTTATGCACAAGCTTCCAATAACGGATGTGTTTCTCCTCGTTCAATTGCAAATGCTATCATCAAAAATGCTTCAACTTCAGAAGAAACATATGCTGCATGTGGAAGCTATACTTGGAATGGAGAAGAATACACAACTTCAGGCGACAAAACATATACAACTGTTAATGCTGCAGGATGTGATTCAACAGTAACACTTCACTTGACCATCAATAATGCTACCTCTTCAGAAGAAACATATGCTGCATGTGGAAGCTATACTTGGAATGGTGAAGAATACACAACATCTGGCGACAAAACATATACAACTGTTAATGCTGCAGGATGTGATTCAACCGTAACACTTCACTTGACCATCAATAATGCTACATCATCAGAAGAAACATATGCTGCATGTGGA
>JBIKOC010000104.1:0-6102 GCA_044358335.1 Flavobacteriales bacterium
AAATCTGAAGCATTCATCTGTTCTACCTTTTGCATTTACAGAACAAGGAGTTGCTATGGTTTCAGCAATACTTAAAAGCGACATAGCGGTTCAAGTAAGCATTCAAATTATGGAAACATTTGTACAGTTGAGGCAAATGATTACTTCAAACATGGGTTTGATTCAGCGCCTTGATGCACTTGAACGAAAGCAAATTGTTTCAGATAATAAATTCGATCAATTATTTGAAGCGCTTGAATCTGGAAATCTTAAACCTTCTAAAGGAATCTTTTATGATGGACAAATATTCGATGCTTATGAATTTGTTTGTGAAATAATTAGGCGAGCTAATTCTTCAATAATCATCATTGACAATTACATGGATGAAAGCGTTCTAAAACTTCTCACCAAAAGAAAAGAAGGAGTGAAAGTTCAACTATTAATGAAAAAGATATCTCCTTCATTTGAACTGGATATTCAAAAATACAATGCTCAATATCCAACGATTGAAGCGCATTCTTTTATAGATTCACATGATCGGTTTATACTAATCGATCAAATTGAGTTGTATCACATTGGTGCTTCACTTAAGGATTTAGGAAAGAAGTGGTTTGCATTTTCAAGAATGCCAACTTTTGCAAATTCTGTTTTTGAGAAAATCAAACTCATTGTAGAATTGTAGTTCATTCCTTTCTATTGCCACAATTCCTAACTCCGAACGATTATCTTTGCCGCCATTATGATCCAACAAGACCAAATTACCTCGCTGGATGATCGCCTGGATGCGCTAAGGAGGCATCTTTGACGTCGATCGTAAGCTCTCTGAATTAGAATTTGAAGAACGCGAAACTACCGCTCCCAATTTCTGGGACGACCCATCAGTAGCTGAAAAGAAACTGAAAGCCATTCGCGATAAGAAAGTCTGGACCGACGGCTGGAAGAAAATCGGCACGGGTATCGAGGATTTGAAAGTGCTCATGGACTTCTACAAAGAAGGTGGAGCTACCGAAGAAGAGCTCGATGAACAGTATGCCTTGATTGTGGATGAACTCGAAGACTTGGAGTTTAAAAACATGCTTTCGGGTAAAGAAGATAATTTGAGTTGTGTACTTACCATTAACTCAGGTGCTGGTGGAACCGAAAGTTGCGATTGGGCATCAATGCTCTTACGTATGTATCGCATGTGGGCAGAGAAGAACAAATTCAAAGTGAGTGAAGTCGACATGCAAGAAGGCGATGTGGCCGGAATCAAGTCTGCTACCATTCAAATTGATGGCGAGTTTGCCTTTGGATACCTGAAAGGCGAAAGTGGCGTACATCGTCTCGTTCGGATTTCTCCATTCGATTCTAATGCTCGTCGACATACCTCATTTTGCTCTGTTTATGCCTATCCTTTGATTGATGATACAATCGATATCCAAATCAACATGGGCGATATCGAATGGGATACTTTCCGCGCAGGTGGCGCAGGTGGACAGAACGTAAATAAGGTAGAAACCGCAGTCCGATTAACTCACAAGCCAACTGGGATCATCATCAAAAACCAGGAAAGCCGTTCGCAGCTTCAGAATAAAGACAAGGCATTACAACTCCTCAAATCGCAACTCTACGAAATGGAATTGCGCAAACGTCAGGAAAGTACCGATGCTATTGAAGGCTCGAAGAAGAAAATCGAGTGGGGTTCTCAAATCCGCAACTATGTTTTCCATCCATATAAACTGGTGAAAGACTTACGCACTGACAAGGAAACTTCCGATGTTCAAGGAGTAATGGATGGAGACTTGAATACGTTCATCAAAGCGTATTTGATGGAATTTGGCGCGAAGCACGATTGATTTTTTAAAATCCCCGGACTGAAGTCCGGGGTTACTTGATCCTTACGGAATCGTAAAGCTCTGGCGTTCCGTATAAGCGATAGCTGCCCGATGCTGTTTTAATGGTTCCTCCGGCATTTGAATCAAGTAAGTCGAGTTCTACTTTACTTCCAATACTCAATATGTCCGCAGTGGTTGGTGGATGAGAATGCGAGGTCCAACCGTAATCTACATTTACCAATAATTTCCAGGCAATGAGCGTTCCAACAGCAGGGCCATGCAGGTTATCATTCTTGAGCACTTTCACCACGCCGCTGGTATGTCCGTGTTGTCCATAAGCATTGACAAACAGCTCCGAACGTTGAACAACTTCTGCTTCAATCGTGAATTTTCGGGAAACAGTATCTGAATAAATCCAAAACGGATATCCGGCTGCTGAGCTAATGCTGTCACAGAAGGGATTCCAGCTTAGGGTATCTGCAACTGCTTCGGGATAAGGGTCATACTTCACCATTAAATTATAAGCACCTGGCGGAAGTTTTTCAAAGCGATGCGCTGCCGAAGCATCCGTATATTCCAAGAAAGGATCGTTTATGCTAAACCAGCCCGAAAGTGTGTCTTGTGCTATAACTAAATGATCCTCTGGGCCCAAAGTTTCATCATGAATAAAAGTCACTTCATTACTTAACTCCCGATATATTTTCCGTGTGGTTTGGTGTTGAAGCGCAAATTGAATCACCTTCTTCCCAGAGTTTTGTTTTCCCGGCCAACGCAAGTACATCGCTGAATCAATCGTATTATACAATTTCAATTTCACGCGCAGTAGATCGCCTTCCGAATCCAAATGTGCAGGTCCATTGTAAACCGACCAATTCAATCTTCCTTCATCGGTGTAAAAACGAATGTAATTGTTGTATATATCCTGCTTTTCATAAATACGAGCGCGTTCGCAATTCTCAAATAATCTTTCCCTTGCACTATCTGTTCGATAGACATTTTTCACCACCCATTTATTCGAATAACCATGGCGGAGATAGTTAAATGGGACTGGAAAAACCCTTCCATGTTGAACGACCAATAGATATTCTTTTCTTCCTTCAGGCGTGTTTACCCAATAATAGTAATCGCTCCAGCCAGGCCAAATTGCAATGTGTGAGGAACAGCTGTCTAACATCACTCCATCTATTCCACGCATACCCATGAGCCACCTAGAGAAACCAAAAAATGATTGCACAGGAGAGCCTTCATCAAACTGATTTAAATAATCTACATGCTTACGCGCCATTCGCTTCATCGCAATAGTGTCGCCTCTTAGAGCTGCTTTCACAAACTTAGAAGGCTCGCACAAGCGTTTCAGTTCATTTTCCTTGATGTCTTTTTCAGCTATGAGTCCGCCTAACAACAAACTAGGAATACCACGTTGGTTTTGAAGTAACCGCAAATCGGGAGCATCACCAATGGTTTTGGGTTCATTGTTATTCAAAAACACATAGCAACGTTCGCCTTGTCGATACAGATCTGTTCCAAGTTTCTCATTGGTGGAATGCTCAAATACATAATGTTCATTGTATAAGGGAAACGTTTGCTTATACACCTCAATTGGCTTGAAAGGGATGATGTAAACCCCAGTTCCTAAATCATCAAATAAAACGGGCAATGAATCGGCCGATTGATTGGGAAGCTGAACAAGCGCGATATAATCCGACTGTCGAACTAAATCTTCCAGCGTAGCTCGGCGTTGTTCATTCACTCTTCCATGATGGATTTTAATGATTCCTTTGCTCTGAGAAATGAGCAATAAGGGAAAAAGCAGAAAAAAAAGCAGCAGCTGTTTCATGAAATATAAACTAAGAAAATGCGCTTTTCATATTCAACATTCACTTAAATGTTCACCAAGATAAGCTGATTTTTAAGTCCCTTGAAAACCTTGTCATTCCATATGGCTTTTCTAATTTTGCGGCGCTGATTTTTGATGAAACAGCTTTAACCATCCTAATTCAAACACCATGTCATTTCGTACCGAACACGACACGATGGGAGCCGTTCAGGTTCCTGCTGATAAATACTGGGGCGCACAAACAGAGCGTTCGCGCAACAATTTCAAAATTGGTCCCGAAGCAAGTATGCCGAAGGAAATTATCTATGCTTTTGCCCATTTGAAAAAAGCTGCAGCCCAAGCAAATCGCGATTTAGGTGTATTAAGTGCTGATAAATGTGAACTCATTGGACAAGTTTGCGATGAGATTTTAGCACATAAACTTGATGATCAATTCCCATTGGTTATCTGGCAAACAGGTTCAGGGACACAGAGCAACATGAATGTTAACGAGGTGATTGCTTACCGTGCACATGTGTTGAGTGGTGGACAATTGACCGACGACCAGAAAGTGCTTCACCCGAACGATGATGTGAATAAAAGTCAGTCGAGTAATGACACGTTCCCTACAGCCATGCACATTGCAGCATACATTCAAGCTGTTGAGGTGACTATTCCAGGCATGGAAAAACTGCGCGATACCTTGTTAAAGAAGACTGAAGATTTTAAGGACATTGTGAAAACCGGGCGTACCCATTTCATGGATGCTACGCCATTGACCTTGGGTCAAGAATTTAGCGGATATGCGCAACAGTTGACTAATTCCATCCGAGCAATTAAAAATGCATTGGAAATGGTGAAGGAATTGGCTTTGGGCGGAACGGCTGTTGGAACAGGTTTAAATACTCCAAAAGGTTACGATGTGTTGGTAGCAAAGAAAATTGCTGAATCAACCGGTTATCCTTTCGTTACAGCGCCAAACAAATTTGAAGCATTGGCGGCTCACGATGCCATGGTTGAATTATCGGGTGCGTTTAAACGTGCTGCAGTTTCATTGATGAAAGTCGCGAACGATGTGCGCATGCTTAGTTCTGGTCCTCGATCTGGAATTGGTGAAATCATCATTCCTGATAACGAACCGGGATCTTCTATCATGCCAGGTAAAGTAAACCCAACACAACCCGAAGCATTGACTATGGTGTGTGCTCAAGTGATGGGAAATGATGTAGCTACCTCTATTGGTGGTGCAACAGGGCATTTCGAATTGAATGTTTTCAAACCACTTATCGCAGCAAACGTATTGCAAAGTGCTCGTTTGCTTGGTGATGCTTGTGTTTCATTTAATGATAAATGCGCCGTTGGTATTGAACCAAACCTTCCGCAAATCCAACAACATTTAGAGAATTCACTCATGTTGGTGACAGCTTTAAACACGCATATTGGCTACGAAAACGCGGCTAAAATTGCCAAGACTGCTCACAAACAAGGTAAAACGTTACGTCAAGTTTCTATTGAACTAGGACTTCTCACTGATGAGCAATTCACCGCTTGGGTAGATCCTAAGAAAATGGTGTAGTCGTTTTTTAACGAATTACGAATCGCCTCAGCTATTTTGAAAAATCTAACTGGGGCGATTTTTTGAAAATTTGTAGCTTGCTCTATCAAACAATAACACCATGAAAGTTTCACATTACTTGCTATTACTGTCTGCATTATTAGTATTTACAGGACTTGGATATTCTCAAGGGATGAAAAAAGTTGTCGCTCCCACAAATAATCAAGTTAAGCCTGCATCAAATCCAACAAGTCCAACAAGCCCATCAGTAGTAATTCCAGCTTCACAATCTGCCCCATCATCTGAGAATCAATCACCGTGGACAAAAAACATGGTCAAAATTGAAGGTGACACATTCAGTATGGGAGCAAAAGAGGAAACCAAGAATGCGAGCTATTATGAAAAGCCACTTCACACGGTAAAAGTGAATTCATTTTACATGGGAAAATATGAAGTAACTGTTGCTGAATTCGAACAGTTTGTAAATGCAAGCAATTATAAAACAGCAGCCGAAAGTGATACCCTACAAATGGTTCTGTTGAACGGAAAAACAGAAGCCCGAAAAGGCATGAATTGGCGTTATAATGAAATCGGTGAGAAAATAGCTGATGCAGACAAAGCTAAAATGCCTGTTACCCGAATAAGTTTCGTCGATGCAGTGGCTTATTGTGATTGGTTAAGCAAGCAGAGCGGAAAAACATTCCGGATGCCTACCGAAGCAGAGTGGGAATTTGCTGCAAAAGGCGGAAAAGGAAGTCCAAATTATGAGTATGCATGTGGATCATCTCCCGATGCATGTGTCGTGTTTCGAAATAATTCAAGAGATCGAATTCAACCTGTTGGTAGTCGTCAACCGGGTTGTTTGGGAATTTACGACTTGAATGGGAATGTGTTTGAATGGTGTTCCGATTGGTACAGTCCAGATTATTATAAAACCT
>JBIKOC010000105.1:0-6095 GCA_044358335.1 Flavobacteriales bacterium
TTTTTTAGGATCGAGTTTATCTAATCCAGAAGAGCGCACTCCCGAAGTAGAGCTTCGAATGATAGCTGCAACAGCATTAGAAATTATCTTGGACTGAAATTCATCAACCGATTTCAGTGAACGTAAACGAAGTTGAACATCTTCACTACTCACATCCGGAAAAACGTATCGGAGTGCAGTGTGAAATGAAGCTTGCTGCAATAAACGATCAATTGCATCCGACACTTCGTGATCGTAAAAAGGGCGGATGGGATCAAAATATCCCGTTTCTGTTTCCTTGTCCATGTGGGCAAAGAACGAAGTTTTTTAATTACTTCAAAACTTCCTTTGGAAAGAGTGTTTCAAATCGATAGCCTTGACGAGCTAATTCGCTTAATACAAGGGGCAATATTTCTTTTAACCGCGGCCATGCTTTTACCGAATCATGAAAGGTAATTATGGAACCGGGACGAACATGACTTAAGACATTCTTTAAACATTGATTGGGACTGAGTTTTACATCATAATCCATCGATAATACATCCCAAAGAATAATTCGATAACGTTTTCGCAGATTAAAAAATTGACGGATTGATAACCTACCATAAGGCGGCCGAAACAATCCCGATTTTACCCAAGTATCGCATTGTTCGACGTCCGTTAAATAACTCTTGAAATCAGTCTTCCAGCCATTTTTATGCGAAAAAGAGTGATTGCCAATTTGATGTCCTAACGAAGTTAATTGAGCGAATAAATCAGGATGAGCAACTATATTATTCCCAATACAAAAAAAGGTAGCTAAGGCATTTGCGTCCTTTAGCATTTTGAGCACCTGATTGGTCACATCGGGTGTTGGTCCATCATCAAAGGTGAGATAAACAACTTTGCCCGAAGCTGGCATACGCCAAATAGCTCCGGGCATTAGTTTTCTTAATAAGCCAGTCGGTTGGACAAGGCTCATGGTGTTTTAGTTCTGTCCGCCCCCTTGAACGGGAACATATCTGCTTTCCAATTTTCGAAAACGAGCATCGAAATCTTTCACCAATTCATCACGTTTTCCTCTTCGAGCAACATCTAACATGAATTTAAAAATGGACATGTTGCGTTGGATTTCCGAATCGAATTTCTTCATGATTTTCGGTTTCTGGCTATAGTAATAAACCAGTTCTTGTTCGATGATTTCGGCATAGCGTTTCAATACCTTGTCAGCTTTGTCGTTCACACCAGCTTGATAATAATCTTCTGCCAACTGAACTACGAAGAAATTATAAGGAACATTATTTTCTGGTAGAACTTCGAATGCACGATCAACAACTTTAACAGCAGAATCTTTTTTACCTTCTTGAAGCAATGCTGAAGCTAAGCGATCGAAATTACTGCGAAGGTTCATCGTCATACGAATGTTATTCTCATCCATATAAACCTCTTTCTTATCTACACCACCCCAAGCAAATTTATTCATCATGTTATCATACATGAGTGAAGTATTGATTCGACCAAAATTATCTCCTCTACCTGATGGACTCTTAATTGGAACTAATCGGTAAGCTAAACCTTCCAATTGGAAATAATCTTGTAAACCGATATAAGAATCATCACCCACAGTAACCGCAAAATATACTGGACGTTCCCAATTGTTTGTTGCCAATAAATCGAGAATCATTAATTCAGCCTTCAAAATGTAGTTACGGTCAATTTCAAAATCAATCGATTTAACGATTTGGCTTTCCATTCCTTTAGGAACTGTTCCGTTTGCAACCACTTTAGCTGAATCGACAGGGATGCTGAATTTACCAGAAGGGAAATAATCGAAAGCCCGATCACCATAATCGAATTTGTTATTCGGATTATCGCTCGCAACGAAATCAACCATCTCTTTAATGTTCTGATAACCTTCGAGACCTTTTTGCTCATAGATAAGTATCTGCTCACGCTTTCCTTGGCGATATTTATCCTGAGTCATAGAAAGTGGAACCGCATCTGAATCGTATGCTTTACGCTTAATTTGATCGATATACCAGTCGGTATTCAATAAGCTAAGATTTACTACACGAATATCGGTTCGTATACCTTCTACTTCCTGAGCATACCAGAGTGGGAATGTGTCATTATCACCGTTGGTAAATACGATAGCATTTTTCTGACACGAATTGAGATAATTACTAGCATAGTCGCGAGCTGTATAACGATCAGCACGATTATGATCATCCCAACCTTGACTTGCCATAATTCCTGGAACAGCCACTGTGCAAAGAGCGGTAACTCCAATGGCAACAACCGGCTGAGGACCAAATTTTCGCAGGAATGAATAAATAGCAGCCACGCCCATACCAATCCAGATTGAATAAGCATAGAATGATCCAGCAAAACCGTAATCACGCTCACGTGGTTCGTTGGTGTATTGATTTAGGAAGAGAATAATGGCGATTCCAGTAAAGAAGAAGAAGAGCAATACAACTAAGAAATCACGTTTAGTTCGCATTAATTGGAAAACGAGTCCAATCAATCCCAAAATCATAGGAAGGAAATAGAAGTTGTTATTGGCTTTATTATCGGCAAGTGAAGGAGGAAGATTGTCCTGAGTTCCCAAATTACCATCATCAATAAAATTTAACCCACTCTTCCAATTTCCATCGGAAATATTTCCTTGTCCTTGAATATCGTTTTGTCGACCAACGAAGTTCCAAGCAAAATATCGGAAATACATAAATCCGAGTTGGTAACTAAAGAAGAAGGACATGTTTTGACCAAAGGAAGGTTTCTTCTTAGGATCACCTTTAATTTCAGCCCAGTTTTTATATCCACGAACGTGCTGAGGTTGGCTACTCCACATACGAGGAAAAACAGTACAGTAGTCGGGATCGTAAACAGGTTCTTCGGTATCTTTTGGAGTGGCTATAACTTCGTATTTACCAGTTGTTGGATTGGGAGAATAAACTGTGTTTCCTGGCTTGTAACGTTTTTTGGCATCGGGATGCAATGGAGCATTGTAGTATTGACCATATGCTAAAGGACGCGTACCATATTGCTCACGGTTTAAGTAGCTCAATAGCGTGAAAACATTTTCAGGGTTATTTTCATCCATTGGAGTATCGGCAGCAGAGCGAATGAGGATCATACCATAACTTCCGTAACCAATCAACATGGCAGTAATACATAAAGCAAGTGTATTAGCTAATACATAATTCTGACGAGGACCATAAATGAAGTATGCTAGAATTCCGCCAGCAATAATTCCTAACCAACCAAGAACAAGCAATAATAGGATTGCGATAATAACAAAGGTTGGGTGTTGGTTTCCTTTGCGTGATTGCATCAAAGCAAGCACAATGGATGTGATAACCAAAATGATATAAACAACAGCTCCAGCGCCAAAAGGTAATCCCATTGTATTGGTAAAAAGCAATTCGAATTGAGCTGCATTACCTACAACATTCGGGATAAGTCCAAACTGAGCGAATCCAACTATTAACATCCCAATAACACCTGTTAGAATAACTCCTGAACGTGTTGGTGTGAATTTGCGGAAGTAATAGATGTATGCGATTGCTGGGATAGCCAATAAGTTCAGCAAGTGGATACCAATTGAGATCCCCATCAAGTATGCAATAAGAACGATGTAGCGATCAGCAAAAGGCTCATCGGCAACTTCTTCCCATTTAAGCATAGCCCAGAATACAACTGCTGTGAAGAAAGAAGAAGTAGCATATACCTCACCTTCAACAGCCGAAAACCAGAAAGTATCCGAAAAAGTATAAGCTAAAGCTCCAACCAATCCGCTTCCTAAGATTGCGAATAGGCTTCCTGAAGTCATCTCGCCTTTAAAACCAACTAGGATTTTACGAGTTAAGTGCGTGATGGTCCAGAAAAGGAATAATATGGTTCCAGCTGAAGCAAGAGCTGATAGCATATTCATCATCATAGCAACTTTACTTGTATCGCCAAAAGCGAATAAAGTAGCTACTCGACCTAAAATCATAAAGAATGGCGCTCCTGGAGGGTGACCAATTTGAAGTTTGTATGCTGTAGCGATAAACTCACCACAATCCCAGAAACTGGCAGTTGGTTCGATTGTAGAACCATACGTATACATGGCAACAGCGAATGCTAGCCAGCCAAATACATTATTAAGAAGTTTATATTGCTTCATAGAGCGTTTGGGTATTTGCTTCATACAAATTAATAAAGCGTATGAAAACGCGACGAAAATAGGAAACCGTATCCAATATGCGGGAAAATAGGTAGAAAGTTTTCAGCTAAAAAGCGTTTACGATGCTGTAAAACTTTTAAAATGTGAAATTATACACCTGTTATTCAATCGAATCGAAGGAATATGAAGGAAAGATGAAATGTGAATTTGGTATTAGTGAAGTTTTACTATTTTTGCGCCCACATCACAATTGTCCGATGGTGTAACTGGCAACACGTCTGATTTTGGTTCAGAAGAGTCTAGGTTCGAAACCTAGTCGGACAACAGAAACCCGCTCCCAAGGCGGGTTTTTCGTTTTAATCTAGCACCATTACTGCTCCTCGCTTATCATATGAAGAGCCATCTGGCAGCTTGAATCGTATTCGATAAACGTATATTCCATTAGGTACAAGTGCAGATAAGTACTTCCCATCCCAAGCTTTTTGGGTGTCTTTGGTGTAAAAAAGCTGCTCTCCCCAACGGTTATATATCATGAATTCATGATCAGTGGCTAGTTTTTCATATAAACCAACAGGTTTAAAGGTTGAATTTGTACCAATATTCCCCGGGCGGAATGCAGAAGGAATGTATATGGTTGGTTTTTGAATCACACATACCCGATTACTGGAACTCGTATCACGGAAATTATATTGATTACCATTTTGTTCAATCGCTTGGATGTAATAGCAAAACTCTAATAAAGTATCTACTTCACTAGCGACTACATCTAAGTAGGCTGTATCGAGTTGTAACGTTTCATAAAACTGATAATTTGTTCCACCATCAACCGATCGATAAACAGAATAATGGTCAACATCTGCATCCCACTTTGCATATGAATTCCAGTTTAAGCGATTAACAAATCCATCCATGGCTAATGCTTGTAGCAGAATAGTTCTGCCAGTATTGGATTGCCCCGAAGCATTATCGCACTTATCAATTAACTCATATTTATACGTGTAGCTTTTTGCATATGTAGTTACATCAAAGTCTTGATAATCTACAAATGCTGTTAAAGGAGGAATTGGCCCGGTGTGCACTAAACTAAAATCTCCTCCCGGATAATCGGCTCGCAAAACTCGAAAGGAAGCAATATCTGATGCTGTATCGATGAAACATTTTGAATATGCCGAACCATCTGGTAAAACAGTAGCTTTCCTTAAATAAGCGAATGCTGGTAAATCCTGGACATCTGCATCGAAACAAATTTCCGAAGAGGTACTACTTGCCGGAGTTGCTGCAAATACGGCACGAACATAATAACAATAAGTAGCTTCGGGAGTTAGATTGGAAACGCTAAATGTTTGTGTTGCTCCCGAAACCGAAGCAACCAAAACCCAAGTTCCAGCATCAACTTTTTGATAAATCTGGTAAGCATCCGGCTGAGGAAGCCAACCTGCATAAGCTGTCCAAAAAAGGTCGACCCGATTCAAACAAGAAAACAACTCATACGAAAGGTAAATACTAGAATGAAATTCGGTGCGAGCACTCAGATTATTACAATTATCAATGGCTGCAATTTCATAAGAAACCGGACCAGCAGAAGGATCTACCGAGGATGAAGAGAAATTGGTAGAGTTTAGTCCGTAAACGGTATCAACAGATGCTACGCTTCCATTTACCAGGTGATAAATGACGTATGCTCGCGTATCGGCAGAAGTGGATGCTGTCCAACCCAGAGAAATAGAGTTGTTCGATAAATTCACGGTGATAGAATCTAAATCAGGTACTTCAGGAGCTTCATCGTTGCTAAATGGTCCACCTGCTCGATTGGAATGGGAAATACAACCAGAGGCGTCAGCAATTTGAACCTTGTAGAAGATGTCTTGCAAACAACCAATCATGGAATCTTGAGCGGCTAATTGATTGGTATTGATAAAAAAAGCCACTGCTGCAGGAACAATTTCTTTATCGATGCGATAGGGTA